>JBAUOM010000173.1:0-25687 GCA_049579765.1 Xanthobacteraceae bacterium | reverse complement strand
GACGAGGCGGCGCGCGAGGCCGCGCACGAGCGTGCCTCCCTGCTCACCCCGGTGGCCAAGGCGTTCTCCACCGATATCGGCACCGAGGTCGCCTCGCTCGGCGTGCAGGTGCACGGCGGCATGGGTTATGTCGAGGAGACCGGCGCCGCGCAGCATTTCCGCGACGCGCGCATTACGCCGATCTACGAGGGCACCAACGGCATCCAGGCGATCGACCTGGTCACCCGCAAGCTGCCGCTTTCGGGCGGCTCCACGGCGCAGGCATATATCGCCGAGATCCGCCGCATGGTCGAGGCGGTCAATGCCACCAATGATCCGGCGTTCGGGTGGACGGGCGTCCGGCTCAAGGACGCCGTCGATTCGCTCGAGCGCGCTACCGGCTGGCTGCTCGGCGGCGGACACAACGACCTCGATCCCGCGCTGGCCGGGGCGACGCCGTATCTGCGGCTGTTCGCACTTGCGACCGGCGGCGCACTGCTCGCGCAAGAGGCGCTCGCCGCCAAGCGGTTGGCCGGGGACGGCGCCGATGCCCCCGCGCGTACCGCGATTGCCCGTTTCTTCGCAGAAAACTTGGCCGTGCAGGCCGGCGGCCTCGAGCGTACCGTGGTCGAAGGCGCCGACAGCGTCAACCGCGCCGACGCGGCGTTGGCTTGAGAAGATCATGTCCCTCAAAGGCCGCACGCTCTTCATCACCGGCGCGTCGCGTGGCATCGGGCTCGCGATCGCGCTGCGCGCCGCGCGCGACGGCGCCGGCATCGCCATCGCCGCCAAGACCGACAAACCGCATCCCAAGCTGCCGGGCACCATCTTCACCGCCGCCGAAGAGATCGTCGCGGCGGGCGGCAAAGCGTTGCCGCTGGTCGTCGACGTGCGCGACGAGGCGCAAGTGAAAGACGCGATCGAGCGGACCATCGCGACCTTCGGCGGACTCGATATCGTCGTGAACAACGCGAGCGCGGTCGCACGCACTCCCGTCGTCGAGACCGACATGCGCCGGTTCGACCTCATGCATCAGGTCAATACGCGCGGCACGTTCATGGTGTCGAAATACGCAATCCCCCACCTCGAGAAGGCGGGCAACCCGCACATCCTGATGAACTCCCCGCCGCTCGACCTGCGGGAGCAATGGTTCGCCGGCAGCACCGCCTATTCGATCGCCAAATACGGCATGAGCCTGGTCGTGCTCGGGCTTGCCGGCGAGCTGCGCGAGAAGGGCATTGCGGTCAATGCGTTGTGGCCGCGCACCACGATCGCGACCTCGGCCATCAAGAACCTGCTCGGCGGCGAGCGCGTGATGCGGATGTCGCGCACACCCGCGATCATGGCGGATGCGGCCTATCGGGTGTTCCACAAGCCTGCGCGCAGGTTCACAGGCAACTTCCTGATCGACGACAGCTTCCTCGCCGGCGAGGGCATCGCCGATTTCGAGCACTATCGCGTTGACCCGACCGAGCCGCTCGCGCCGACCTTCTTCGTCCCGGATGATCCACCGCCGCCGCCCGGCGTACGCATTGCCGACACGAGATGAGAGTGAGCAGCACCCCGATCGCGCAGCCGCAACGGCGCGCGCATTTCCATCGCTGCGGACCGCGCGATAACCGGTTATATTGCGCCGTTCCCGGATAGCGCGCGATGTCAACCCTTCTGATCACCCATCCCGCCTGCCTCGACCATCTCACCCCCGCCGGCCATCCCGAGCGGCCCGACCGCTTGCGCGCGATCGACCGCGCGCTCGAGCACGAGCGCTTCCAGATGCTGGCGCGCGCCGAGGCGCCAGCAGCCGCGCTCGAAGTGATCGCGCTCTGTCATCCGATGGATTATGTCACCTCCATCCGTGAGGCGACGCCGAAGCAAGGCCTGGTCGGCCTCGACGCCGACACCACGCTGTCACCCGGAAGCTTCGAGGCCGCCTTGCGCGCCGCCGGCGGCGCCGTGCATGCCGTCGACGAGGTGATGGCCGGCAAGGCCCGCAACGCCTTCGTCGCCGTCCGCCCGCCCGGCCACCATACCGAGACCGCGCGGCCCATGGGGTTTTGCCTGTTTAACAACGCCGCCATCGCCGCGCGCTACGCCCGGAAAAGGCACGGCATCGAGCGTGCCGCCGTCGTTGACTTCGACGTGCATCACGGCAACGGATCGCAGGACATTTTCTGGTCCGACCGCTCGGTGATGTACGGCTCGACCCACCAGATGCCGCTCTATCCCGGTACCGGCGCCAAGAGCGAGCGCGGCGAGCACGACACCATCGTCAACGCGCCGCTGCGTCCGGGCGACGGCGGCGACGAGTTCCGTGCCGCGTTCGAGACCGTGATCCTGCCGCGGCTGCGCGATTTCCGGCCGGACCTGATCGTGATCTCCGCCGGCTTCGACGCCCATATGCGCGACCCGCTCGCCAACCTCAATCTGCTCGAAGCCGATTTCGACTGGGCCACGCGCAAGCTCATGGAGATCGCTGACGGCAGCGCGGAAGGCCGCGTGGTTTCGGTGCTCGAGGGCGGCTACGACCTCACCGGCCTGGCGAATTCGGCCGCCGCCCACGTCGCCGCACTGATGCAGGGTTGATCCACACTTCGCCGCACGGCACACGGCCGGGGGCCGCGGGCCGCGCATACAAAATGCTTCCGCCCCGCTCCGCCGAGCTCGGATTACGCTATATAAAGTCCAACTCACTGGGACCCGATCATGGCCGACAACGCCCATTCCGACGTCCAGCGCCTGCCCTTCGAACGGGCGATCGAGGAGCTGGAATCGATCGTCAAGCGACTCGAGGAGGGCAAGGTTCCGCTCGAGGAATCGGTCGCTATCTACGAACGTGGCGAAGCGCTCAAGCACCGTTGCGAGGAGCTGCTGCGTCAGGCCGAGGCCCGGGTCGAGAAGATCAGGCTCGATGCCGCCGGCAAGCCGACCGGAACGGAGCCGCTCGACATCGGCTGATCTGGGCCGTGCCCCGACCGGCGGGGCAACGTACGCGGCATTCGTCAATGGAGGAACCGTCATGAGCTTCTTTCCGGCCAAGGATCCGGCGCCCGGCGACGCGCCTGCCGCCGACGCCATCGATCTCGTGATCGTGCCGCGCAGCGTGGATGTGGGCCACTTCGCGGTGCGCCGCGCGCTGCCCCACGTCAATCGCCGCATGGTCGGCCCCTTCATCTTCTTTGATCACTTCGGGCCTGCCGAATTCCATACCGGCCAGGGCATCGATGTACGGCCGCATCCCCATATCGGTCTTGCCACGGTCACCTTCCTTTTCGACGGCGAGATCGTGCACCGCGACAGTCTCGGCACCGCGGCCGCGATCCGTCCGGGCGAGGTCAATTGGATGACCGCGGGCCGCGGCATCGTTCATTCCGAGCGTACGGCGCCCGATCACCGCAGGGAGGGCGAGCCGATCCACGGGCTGCAATGTTGGGTGGCATTGCCCGCGACCGAAGAGGAAAACGCCCCGGCGTTCGCCCACCATGACGGCGCAGCTCTCCCGCTGGTGAGCGAGGAGGGCAAGAGCGTGCGGGTGATCGCCGGCAGCGCCTATGGCGTGCGCTCGCCGGTGGCGTCGCTCTGGGAGACGCTGTTCGCCGACGTGACGCTCGCGGCCGGCGCCGCGCTGCCGGTCGATGCCGATACCGAGGAGCGCGCCCTCTATCTCATTTCCGGCGAGGTCGATATCGCCGGCGACCGGTTCACACCCGGCCGGCTGCTGCTGCTCCGTCCCGGTGATCGCATCACGGTGACGGCCGCAAGCGACGCGCGCCTCGTGCTGCTCGGCGGCGCCGCGATGGACGGGCCGCGCCACATCTGGTGGAACTTCGTCTCCTCGCGCAAGGAGCGCATCGAACAGGCCAAGGCGGACTGGAAGCTCGCTCGCTTCGACACCGTGCCCGGCGACGACCAGGAGTTCATCCCGCTGCCGGAGTAAAAGCTCATCACCCGCGCTTGCGCAGTTCCCGCAGATCCGGAAGCTTCTGCTTCACACCCACGATATCCCGCCACGGATCTTGCTTAAGGTTGCCGAGACGCTTGCCCAGATTGAGCACGGTGTATTGGTTGCCGCTTTTGGTGCGGCCTAACTCCTCCCACGTCACCGGTACCGATACCGGCGCACCCCCGCGGGCGCGCGTGGAGTATGCCGCCACCGAGGTCTGCTCCAGGGAGTTGCGCAGGTAGTCGACGAAGATCTTTCCCCTCCGCAGGGATTTCGTCATCTTGGCAACGTAGCGAGCGGGCTCGTCGGCGGTCATGGCGAGCGCGACCGCCTGCGCGAAGCTCTTGGTGGTGTCCCAATCGGCGCCGTCGATGGGCAGCACCACGTGCAGACCCTTGCCGCCGGTGAGCTTGACGAAGCTGCGAAGACCGATGGCGGCGAGACGCTGGCGCACGTCACGTGCGGCCGCGACCACGTCGGCCCAGGCAACCACGTCGCCGGGGTCGATATCGAAGACAATGCGGTTGCAAACGTCGAGCCGGTCGATGGTGGAGCCGCGCACGTGCACCTCGAGCACGCCGGCCTGCACCAGCGAGAGCAGGCCATCCAGGTTTTCGACCGCAATAACCTGACGCTTCTTGTCGTCGATCACGGTGCGCAGATGTGTCTCGTCGAGGCCGGCCGAAGCATGCTTCTGGAAGAAGCACTCGCCGGCGGTTCCGTCGGGACAGCGCACGAGCGCCAGCGGCCGGTTGACGACGTGCGGCGCCATCACATCCCAGACCGAGCGGTAATAATCCGCCAGATCCTGCTTGGTGACGCCGACATCGGCCCAATAGACACGGTCGGGATGGGTGAAGCGCACGCTCCCCTTCGTCCAGGGTTCGGCGCCTGACGACTTCCTCGCGCCCGGCGATCCTTTCTTCGAGGTCCTTGTTATCCTCCGCGCCGTCTCGGCAGCGGTCTTCAGCACGGCCTTGGTCAAAGCGCCCTCCTCTGCAACGGTCGCGGCCGGCATTTCCCGAACGACCTCCCGCGGCGGCTTGTCTTCGCGCACACCCTTGAACGCCGCCTGGCGCACCAGAGTATCCGCGGTCCAGCCGCGGAACTGGGCCTCGATCACGATCTTGGGCTCGACCCAGCGCACGTCGTGGCGGCGCGCTTCCTCGGGCGGAATCTGGTCGAACGGCGGTGCCTCGATCTCGAGCGGATGCAGCCGCTTCCACAGGTCGCGCGCGACAGCGCGGGTGTAACCGGTGCCGATGCGACCCACATAGAGGAGGCGGCCGCGATCATAGAAGCCGGCAACCAGGGCGCCGATCGCGCGCGGTTGCACGGCCGACGGAGAATAGCCGCCGACCACGAATTCCTGGGCGTTCGCACACTTGACCTTGATGAAGGCGTCCGAGCGGCCGCTGTTGTAGGTCGCATCCCTGCGTTTGGAGACGATTCCTTCGAGCGACATCTGGCAAGCATGCCGCAACACCATCTCGCCCGAGCCCTCGAAATGCTCGCTGTAGACCACCGGCCCGCCCCGCGCCTTGCCGACCAGACGCGCCAGTTCGGCCTTACGCTCGATCAACGGCAAGTCGGTCAGGTCGCGCCCGTCGAGATGAAGAAGATCGAAGACATAGTAGATGAAGCGATCACGAGCGCCGGCCTTGAGCGCCGCCTGGAGCCCGGAAAAGCTCGAAACCCCGTGCTCGTCTTCGACCACCACCTCCCCCTCGATCAACGCCGTGCGCGCCGGGAGTCCGGCGACGGCCGCCGCGAGATTGGGAAATTTGCCGGTCCAGTCCAGGCCCTTGCGGGTGAGCAGGCGCACGTCGCCGTGGTCGAGCCGGGCCTGGACGCGGTAACCATCGAACTTGATTTCGTGCACCCAGCCGTCAGCGGCCGGCGCCGCCGCGCGCAAAGTGGCGAGCGATGGCGGCACGAAATCGGGCAGCGGCGCGCCGTGTGGTGGGGACTTCTTCTCCTGGGTCTTTTTTTTCGTCGTCTTCTTTCCGGTTGCCGAGCGGCGCGTTCTACGCGCGCCAGGCTGCAAACCTGTCGGCGTGCGCCGCGACGCATGGCCCCTGGTCGCGCCCGCCTTGACATTCTCACGCACGCTCCTGTTCGAATGCCACACGCGCTTGGCGCCCTTGCCTTCGGCGATCTCGGGAATCGAGCGCCCGCTCAGCACCGACAGTGGCATGTCCTCGAGAATGTCAGGGTCGTCTTGGGTGCGGGCTTCCTCGTCCTGGGCCTTGATCAGAAGCCACGGGTCCTTTTTCTCTCCCGGCCTGCGCCGCATGCGCACCAGGTGCCAGCGCCCGCGCAGCTTCTCGCCGTCCAGGGTGAAATCGAGATGTCCTTTTCTCAAGCCCCTGCGCGGATCGCCGTCCGGGTGCCAACGGCCGCGATCCCAGATCAGCACGGTGCCGCCGCCGTACTCTCCCTGAGGGATGGTGCCCTCGAATTCGTTGTACTCGATCGGATGGTCTTCCACCTCGACTGCGAGACGCTTCTCGCCTGGAACGAGGCTCGGGCCGCGGGCCACCGCCCAGCTCTTCATCACGCCGTCGAGCTCGAGCCGCAGGTCGTAATGCAGACGGCGCGCCGCATGCTTCTGGATGACGAAGTGATTTCCCTCGGCGCGGCCCGTGTGCCCACGCGGCTCCGGCGTGACGTCGAATTTGCGCTTCTTGCGGTATGTCTGTAGGCCCACGGTCGCAGACCCTCAGCTCGCGCGCCTGAGCTTCTTGCGCTTGGCGGGAGCGCGCTTGAGCGCTGCCGATTTCGGCGCCGTCTGCTTCCGCGCCTTGCTCTGCCGGTCCGACGATGCGCCGCGGCGCTCGGCCTGCACGCTGCGGCGCAAGGCATCCATCAGGCTCACGACGTTGGTCGGCGGTGGCGCACTCGGCGGCGGCGGCTTCTTGCCGGCCCGCTTGGCCGCGATCAGCTGCCGGAGCGCATGCTCGTATCGATCCTCGAACTTCGAGGGGTCGAACTCGGTCTTCTTGGAGTCCAGAATGTGCTTCGCCAGATCGAGCATGTCCTTCGCGATCTTGACATCCGGAATGTCGTCGAAATAGCTGCGTTCTTCGCGCATTTCGTTTCTGTAGCGCAACGTGGTCCCGACGATGCCCTTGCTGCGCGGCGACAGCATCAGCAACCGCTCGCGCCGGTAGAGCACCACGCGTGCGATCCCCACCAGCCCCTCCGCGCGCATGCCTTCGCGGATCACCGCGAAGGCCTCGTACCCCACCTCGCCGTCCGGGACGAGATAATAGGACTCGTCGAGATAGAGCTCGTCCACCGTCCGGCGCTCGACGAAACTACTGATCTCGATCGTGTGCGTGCTCTCGAGCGCAACCTCGTCGAGTTCCTGCTCATCGAGCAGGACGTAGCCGTTGCCGCCGACCTTGTAGCCTTTGACCCTGTTCTCCTGCGGGACCTCCTTCCCGGTCTCCGCATCGACGACCTCGTAACGCACCCGATGGCCGCTTTCGCGATTGATGACGTTGAACCGTACCCGCTCCCGCGTGGTTGTCGCTGAGAACAGTGCCACCGGACATGACACCAGCGACAATTTGAGGTAGCCCTTCCAAATCGCACGCGGCGCCATGACGCAACTCACCCGCTCGGGGATGACGCAAAACGCTCCGGGCAAGCGCCCGGTTCCTTTCGAGCTTCGCAGAAAAACCGAGGCGCGTTAAGGACTTCGCCGCGTTCCCGATTTGGCCTTGCCATCCCGGCTGGTTAAATTCTAGTCATGCCGGTAGGTTACGGCCGCTGATTTGTCGGTGGAGCTTTCCCGTGCCAGAGCCCTCGAAGACCCCGTTGCTCGACCAAGTCAAGACTCCCGCGGATCTGCGCCGCCTGGAGAGCGGGCAGCTGCGCCAGCTCGCCGACGAGTTGCGCCAGGAGACCATTGACGCGGTCGCGGTCACCGGCGGCCATCTCGGCGCCGGGCTGGGTGTGATCGAGCTGACGGTCGCCCTGCACCACGTGTTCAACACGCCAGAGGACCGGCTGATCTGGGACGTGGGCCATCAGGCCTATCCCCACAAGATCCTGACCGGCCGGCGCGACCGCATCCGCACGCTGCGGCAGGGCGGCGGGCTTTCCGGCTTCACCAAACGCGCCGAAAGCGAATACGACCCGTTCGGCGCGGCGCACTCGTCCACCTCGATCTCGGCCGCGCTCGGCATGGCCGTCGCCCGCGACCTCGAAGGCAAGACCAACCACGTCATCGCTGTAATCGGCGACGGCGCCATGTCGGCCGGCATGGCCTACGAGGCCATGAACAATGCCGGAGCCATGGACTCGCGGCTGATCGTCATTCTCAACGATAACGACATGTCGATCGCGCCGCCGGTCGGCGCGCTGTCCGCCTATCTCGCGCGGCTCGTCTCTGGGCGCGCCTACCGCTCGGTGCGCCATACCGTCAAGAAGCTCGCTAAGCTACTGCCGCCCTTTCTCGAGCAGCGCGCGGTGGCCATAGAGGAATATGCCCGCGGCCTGGTCACCGGCGGCACCTTGTTCGACGAGCTCGGATTCTTCTATGTCGGACCGATCGATGGGCACAACATCGACCATCTCCTGCCGGTGCTCAAGAACGTGCGCGACGCCAAGAATGGGCCGTTCCTGGTTCACGTGGTGACGAAGAAAGGTAAGGGCTACGAGCCTGCCGAGAAGTCGGCCGACAAGTATCACGGCGTCGTCAAATTCGACGTGGCGACCGGTGCGCAAGTCAAGTCGAAGGCGGCGGCGCCCGCCTACACCAAGGTTTACGCCGATGCCCTCATCAAGCAGGCGAGGAAGGACGACAAGATCGTCGCCATAACCGCCGCGATGCCGTCGGGAACCGGGCTTGACCTGTTTGCCAAGGAGTTTCCCGACCGCTGCTTCGATGTCGGCATCGCCGAGCAGCACGGGGTGACCTTCGCCGCCGGGCTCGCCACCGAGGGCTTCAAGCCCTTCGCCACCATCTACTCGACCTTCCTGCAGCGCGCCTACGACCAGGTCGTGCACGACGTCGCGATCCAGCGATTGCCGGTGCGCTTCGCCATGGACCGCGCGGGCCTCGTCGGCGCTGACGGCCCGACCCATGCCGGCGCTTTCGACGTGGCGTATCTCGGATGCCTGCCGGGATTTGTCGTCATGGCGGCGGCCGATGAAGCCGACCTCGTGCACATGGTAGCGACCGCAGCCGCCATCGACGACCGTCCGTCCGCGCTACGCTATCCGCGCGGCGAGGGCCTCGGTGTGCCGCTGCCGGCGGAAGGCACGCCGCTCGAGATCGGCAAGGGGCGCGTGCTGCGCGAAGGCACCAAGGTGGCGCTGTTCTCGTTCGGCGCCCGGCTCGGCGAATGCCTCAAGGCAGCGGACGAACTCGCCGCGCACGGGCTTTCGACCACGGTCGCGGACGCCCGCTTCGCCAAGCCCCTCGATACCGATCTGCTTCTGCGCCTGGCGCGCGAGCACGAGGTGCTGATCACCATCGAGGAAGGCGCCATCGGCGGCTTTGCCGCCCAGGTGCTGCACGCGCTGGCCGACAACGGAGTGCTCGACGGCGGGCTCAAAGTGCGGCCCATGGTGCTGCCGGATGTCTTCATCGATCAGGACTCGCCGGCAGCGATGTACGCGACTGCCGGCCTCGACGCCAAGAGCATCGTCGCCACCGCGTTCGAGGCCCTCGGTCAAAACCTGCGGGGCGAGACGGCGAGACTCGGCCGCGCGTAGGCCGGATCACGCTGCCCTATCGGCGCTTGCGGCCGCCGCGCTTGCGGGGGACTTTCTTGCCCTTCCGACGCGCCTCCGACAGGCCGATAGCGATTGCCTGCTTGCGGCTCTTGACCTTCTTCCCGCTTCTCCCGCTCTTGAGGGTTCCGCGCTTGCGTTTGCGCATCGCGCGCTCGACGTCCTTCGAAGCACTGCGCGAATATCGTCGTGCCATGGTTCAAATACCTTGCCGGCTGGACCCGGGGCTGTGAACGAAAAAAGCCGCTGCGCGGCTCGGCTCAAAGCGAGCCACTGGAAATAACCGTCAAGCGCCACTACTTGTTCCGGCGCGCAGCCCCGCAGTCCGAAAGGGCGGCGTTGCGCGGCCTCCTCGTCGCCGCGGCTGCTGATGGCGCATATGGCTTCACGCATTCGCATCGATCGCCTGCTCGTCGAACGCGGCCTGTTCACGAGCCGTGCCCAGGCGCAAGCCGCCATCGCCGCAGGCCTGGTCACGGCCGACGACGTGATCGTCACCAAGCCTTCGCACGAGCTCTCCCTTGGTGCGAGGCTGCGCGCGGAACCCGCGCACCCCTACGTGTCGCGCGGCGGCGTCAAGCTCGCGGCCGCACTCGACTGCTTCCGTCTCGACCCTTCCGGCCGTGTCTGCCTCGATGTCGGTGCCTCGACCGGCGGCTTCACCGACGCTCTGCTCGCACGCGGCGCCCGGCGCGTCTATGCCGTGGACGTCGGTCGTAGCCAATTGCACCCCAGCCTGCGCGCGCGCCCGCAGTTGCTGTCGATCGAGGCCACCGATATTCGCGCGCTCGACGCTGCGCGGCTTCCGGAACCGCCCGACTTCGTGACCGTCGATGTGAGCTTCATCTCGCTCAAGCTCGTCCTGCCGGCCGTTCTGCACCTCGCAGCAGCGCCGGCGCAGCTGCTGGCGCTGATCAAGCCGCAATTCGAAGCAGGCCGGCCGTACGTCAGGAAGGGCATCGTGCGCGATCCCGCCGCTCACGCCGCGGTCTGCGACGATGTCGCCGCGTTCGTCGCCGCGCGCGGCTGGCAGGTCACCGGCATTGTCCCCTCCGCAATTCCAGGCGGCGACGGCAATCGTGAATTCTTCATCGCGGCGCGCCACGCCTAAATTCCGCCGACTACGCCTTTCTCTCGCCACGGCACGCCTTATGGTGCCGCGCCATGACATGGCCGGAAACCATCGTTGCCTCGAGTTCCGCAGCGCCGGGAGTGCGCGCGGTCTGGCAGGCCGAGAGCATCGCAACGGTGAAGCTCGCCTGGCCAATGGCGCTGACCCAGCTGGGCCAGATCGCCATGATGACGACCGACCTCGTGCTCATCGGCCGGCTCGGTAATGCCGCCATTGCAGCGGTCGGGTTGGCGCACCTGATTCTCTTCGCCGGATTCGTGCTCGGCATGGGACCCGTTTCCGCGGTCGCGCCACTCGCCGCGCAGGCTTTCGGCGCGCGCGAGCCGCGCATGGTGCGCCGTTCGCTGCGCATGGGGCTGTGGGCCGCAGTGATGATCGGCGCCCCCGTCAACGTCGCGCAGCTGTGGGGCGAGGACATTCTCAACGCGGCCGGCCAGTCATCGCAAACGGCCGGGCTCGCGGCGCGCTATCTCGCCGGATTGACGTGGTCGATGGTCCCGGCTTGGTGCTTCATCGCGTTGCGCAACTTCATGGGCGCGGTCAATCGCCCGCAGCCGGCCCTGTGGATCACGCTCGCCGCCATTCCCATGAACGGGCTGCTCGCCTATGCCCTGATCCACGGCGCCTTCGGCCTGCCGCGCCTCGGCCTGCTGGGCGCCGGGCTTGCGACCACGCTCGTCAATCTCGCCATGTGTGCGGGTGCAATCTGGGTTTGCTGCACTTGCCGCCCGTTCAAGAAGTATCGCGTGCTCAGCGGCTTCTGGCGGCCGGAGTGGGAGTTGATGCGCAAGCTGGTCGCCATCGGCTTTCCCATCTCCGGCGCCCTGATGCTTGAATGGGGGCTGTTCTCCTCCGCCGCGCTGCTGGTGGGATGGATCGGAACCACCGCGCTCGCGGCCCACCAGATCGCATTGCAGGTCGCGACCATCCTGTTCATGGTTCCCTGGGGCGTCTCGCTCGCGGCGACCGTGCGCGTCGGGCAGGCGGTCGGGCGCCGCGATCCCCCGGCCATACGCAGGGCCGGCTTTTGCGCCATCGTCCTGGCCGGCGTCGCCATGGCGGCGATGACCGCCGTCGTCGTCGCGTTCCGTTACGAAATACCCCTGCTTTTCCTCGGAGGCAGTGCCTCCACGCACGCCGCAACGGTACGGCTCTGCGCCACGCTGCTGCTCGTCGGCGCCAGCTTCTTCGTCGCCGACGCAGTCCAAGGGGTTGCCGCAGGCGCATTGCGCGGGCTCAACGATACGCGCGTGCCGATGCTGTTCGCCGCAGTCAGCTTCTGGCTGATCGGCTTCACCAGCGCCTACGAATTGGGTTTGCGGACCGCCCTGGGCGCGGTCGGCATCTGGATCGGGTTCTCGATCGCCGTCGCTACCTTCGCCGTCCTGCTGGTCTGGCGGTTTCATCGGCTGACAAAGGACGGACAGCGGAAGCCGGGGGACGGATAAGCAAGCGCCCAGCTGTCCTCGGCCGTCTTTCCGTTGTCCTCTGTTCTCTGCCTCGCCGTCCACTCTCTGGACGCGTCAGCGATCACCGGTTATCGAAACGCCTATGGTGGAGCGCTTGGTGATCGCCCGGCTCGGCTCGCGCGGCGACGGCATCGCGGACACGCCCGCGGGCGCCGTGTATGTGCCCTATACGCTACCGGGCGAGACTGCCGAGGTCGAGCAGTGGCGCGGCCATCCCGACCGTCGCCATCTCGTTGCGGTCGACAGCGCGAGCCCCGACCGCATTGCGGCGATCTGCCCGCATTTCGGCGTCTGCGGCGGCTGCGCGCTGCAGCATTTGGCTATGGCGCGCTACCGCAGCTGGAAGCACCAACTGCTCACGGCGGCGCTGGAACGAGCCGGCCTCGTCGCTGAGACCGACCCTCTCATCGATGCCCATGGGGCCGGACGTAGGCGCGCCGTATTTCACGCACGGCGGAGCGAACACGACGTGCTGGAGGTGGGCTTCGCCGCCTTCAGGGCGCACCGCGTGGTGGCGATCGATCGCTGCCCCATCCTCGCGCCGGGAATGAGCGCTGCGATCGAGGCGGCTTGGGCAATCGCCGAAGTGCTCGCCGCTGCGCGCAAGCCGCTCGACATCCAGGCGACGGCGACCGACACCGGCCTCGACGTCGACGTTCGCGGGTCGGAAGCGCTGACGGCGGCGCGCATCAACGAGCTGGCGCAAGTTGCCGAGGATCGCCGCCTCGCCCGCCTGACACGCCACGGCGAAATGGTCGCCCAGCGTGCGCTGCCGACGCTGCAGATCGGCAGCGCCCGGCTGGTCCTGCCGCCGGGTGCCTTCCTGCAGGCCACTGCGGCCGGGGAAAACGCTTTGGCGCGACTGGTGACGGCGCATTGCGAAGGGGCGGTGGCGGTGGCCGACCTGTTCTGCGGCGTAGGGCCGTTCGCGCTGCGGCTCGCCAGGCGCGCCCGGGTAACCGCCGCCGACAACGATGCGGCTGCAGTCACCGCGCTGAGGCGCGCCGCGGCGGAAACGCAAGGGCTGAAGCCGATCGATGCAGTAGAGCGCGACCTATTCCGGCGGCCGTTCCTACCGATCGAGCTCAAACGGTTCGACGCCGTCGTGTTCGATCCGCCGCGGCAGGGCGCCGATGCGCAGGCACGTCAGCTCGCGGCGTCAACGGTGCCCAGCGTGGTCGCGGTCTCCTGCAATCCCACGACTTTTGCACGCGACGCCCGCATCCTGGTCGACGGCGGCTATCGCCTCGTGCGCGTCACGCCGGTCGATCAGTTCCTCTATTCGGCACACGTGGAGCTGGTGGCGAAATTTTCAAAGACGTTTGACAGATGAAACAGCCCTACCGTTCGTCCTCAATTTCCCCACCTATCCCGCCACATCTGCTCGCCGATGGTGCACGATACCCGCGCCGTGCGCGCTTGCGCAGGCAGCACGCGGCGCTCGGGCAGGCGCCCGGCGATCTCGAGCACGAGCTTGGTGCGGATCGCATCCTGGAACTGCTCGCGCGCGCGGATCGGGATGACGAAGGCGCCTGGACCGCCGATGACACAATCTTCGTAATAGGCGTCGAGATTGTCGATATCCATGGTGAACGAGTTCGGCCGCTTGAGCATGATCGGCAGGCCATTGATAGTGATCCCCGCGGCGAGCACGTCGTCGCGGACGATCGTGACAAACGGGCCACTGTTGTTGGCGCCGTCGCCGGAAACGTCGATCACCCGACGGAAACCGCGATAGCCGCTGCCGTCGAACAGGGGCTTGGCGAAATTGAGGGCACCAGAGATCGAGGTGCGCGACGCGCGACGGTACGAGGAGCGCGCGATTTCGCTCGCGAACGCGTCGGCGGCCTCCGGACCGTCGATCAGCCGCCACGGCACGACGATCTTCTGGTCGTAGGGTCCCGCCCACTCGAAATAGGTTACCGCCACCTTGCCGTGCTGGCCGCCGCGCAGCGCCTGCATGAAATCGCGCGAGGTGATGCCGCCAATGTAGCCTTCGCGCTGTAGCGCCTGCTCCTCCGGGTCCATCGAATAGGACACGTCGACGGCCAGCGCGAGCTCGACGTCGACGGCAAGCGCGTTCGGACTCTTGTCGACGCGGGAAGGCCCGTGGCCGGGCGCCGCGAGCGTCAATCCCGTGACCGCGAGTAGGGCGGCGGCCGCCGCCGCAAGGATCGAAACCAGCGATGCACGCACCCGCATCCGTCTCTCCGTCTGCCGAAGATTCCGCACGATGACACCAGCAATATGCCGCGCAAAGCTGGCGGCGACGCGCCGAGCCTAGTCCCGCGGGCTCCTGTCGTCGATCATCTCGGTCGACACGATCTCGATGCCGAAACCGGCCAGGCCGACATAGGTGAGCCTCGCCGAGGTCAGAAGCCGGATCGATGTGATGCCGAGGTCCTTGAGAATCTGGGCACCAAGCCCGACCTCGCGCCACTGCCGCGAGCGAGCCACCTCCGAGCCGGTCGAGCCCTGCTGCGGGATCGGTTGGGTCGGCACGCCCGCCGCGCCGTCGCGCAGGAAAACGATGACGCCGCGCCCGTCCTGCTTGATGCGCTGCAACGAGGCGTGGATCGGATTGGCGCCGCCGAAGACGTCGCGGATGATGTCGGCGCGGTGCAGTCGCGCGAGCACATCGCGCCCATCGCCGATGCGCCCGTAGACGAACGCCATGTGCTGGATGGCGTCAAAAGGGGTGACATAGGCATAACCGGCAAGGGTGCCGATCTCGCTCTTCACCGGGAATTCGCCGATCCGCTTGACGAGCTTGTCGCGCGCCTGGCGGTAGGCGATGAGATCGGCGATCGAAATCTGCTTGAGCTTGTGGCGTTCGGCGAACGCCGTCACGCCCGGCCCGCGCATTACCGTGCCGTCGTCGTTCATCAACTCGGCGAGAACGCCGACCGGCGGCAGCCCGGCGAGGCGGCAGAGGTCGACGCAGGCTTCGGTATGGCCGGAGCGCATCAGCACGCCGCCGTCCTTGGCGACCAACGGAAAAACGTGGCCGGGCCGCACGAAATCGGCGGGGCCGGCATTGCCGTTGGCGAGCGCACGTGTGGTATTGGTCCGCTCCTCCGCCGAGATGCCGGTGGTGAGGCCGTGGCGGACATCGACCGAGACGGTGAAGGCGGTGCCGAGCGGCGCATCGTTGGCGGCCACCATCGGATCGAGATGCAGCCGTTTGGCCTCGTCGGCGGAGAGCGGCGCGCAGACGATGCCCGACGTATGACGGATGATGAAGGCCATCTTCTCCGGGCTGCAGAGGGAAGCCGCGACGAACAGATCGCCCTCGTTCTCTCGATCATCGTCGTCGGTGACGACCACGATCTCGCCGCCGGAAAAGGCGGCGAGCACGGCCTCCACGCGCTGGTAGCTGTCGAGCACTTCTCGCTCACTCCTCTCAAGCACGGCCGAACGGCCACTGGAATGCCTCGCCCATCTGCCCGCGCTGACGCAGATAATGATCGGCGATCACGCATGCCACCATCGCTTCGCCTATCGGCACCGCGCGAATGCCGACGCAGGGGTCGTGGCGCCCCTTCGTGCTGATCTCGGTCTCGGCCCCGTGACGATCAACGGTGCGCCGCGGGGTCAGGATCGACGAGGTCGGCTTGACCGCGAATCGGCAGACGACCGGCTGTCCGGTCGAAATGCCGCCCAAGATGCCGCCGGCATGGTTCGAGAGGAATACCGGCTTGCCGTCGTTGCCCATTCGCATCTCGTCGGCATTTGCCTCCCCGGTCAGCGCGGCCGCTGCAAAGCCAGCGCCGATCTCGACGCCTTTGACGGCATTGATACCCATCAGGGCGGCGGCGAGATCGCCGTCGAGCTTGCCGTAGATCGGCGCGCCGAGACCTGCCGGAACGCCTTCCGCGACGACCTCGATGACCGCACCCACCGACGAGCCGCGCTTGCGGATGTCGTCGAGATAGGTCTCGAACAGCGCGGCCTGTCGCGCATCCGGACAGAAGAACGCGTTACGCTCGACCTCGTCCCAGTTCCAGCATGCGCGATCAACCCTGTGCTCCCCCATCTGGATCAGCGCACCGCGGACGGCCATCCCTGGTACGACCTTGCGCGCGATAGCGCCGGCGGCGACGCGCATGGCGGTCTCGCGTGCGGATTGTCGCCCTCCCCCGCGATAGTCGCGGATGCCGTATTTGACGTCGTAGGTGTAATCGGCATGACCGGGCCGATACTTGTCCTTGATGTCGGAATAGTCCTTGGAGCGCTGGTCGACATTTTCGATCAGCATCGCAATCGGGGTCCCGGTAGTCACCTGTTTGCCGCTCGTATCGTCGAGGAACACGCCGGAAAGGATTTTCACCGTGTCGGGCTCGCGCCGTTGGGTGGTGAAGCGTGACTGACCCGGCCGCCGCCTGTCGAGATAGGGCTGGATGTCGGCTTCGGTCAGCGGAATCCGGGGCGGACAGCCGTCGACGACGCAGCCGATCGCAACCCCGTGGCTTTCGCCGAAGGTGGTGACTCGGAAAAGATGTCCGAACGTATTGAACGACATGGAGTTCCACCGCCGGCGTGTGGTAGCCCGCGTACCGGCCGGGGTCAAATGGGCCCCGGTGGATCAAGTCAGTACTCGGAAGATGACCGATTTACCATTCTGGATTGCAGATCATCGATCACTGGCTACCGTCAGCCGTAGCGGGTGAAACGGCCGGCCGCGAAGCCATAGACCACGCCGTGCTCGACGGAATAGTGCGTGGCGTCCTGCGGGGGGGCGAACTTAAGGTGCGCGATGAGCGCACGCGCGATACCGCCATGGGCGGCGACCACCGTGTCCCGGTCGATCGCGTCGTACCATTGGCCGACCCGGATGGTCACTTGCGCATAGCTCTCGCCGCCGGGCGGCAGAAAGCCCCATTTGTCGGATTCACGTTTGGCAATGACGTCCTTGTCGCGTGCCAGCACGTCGGCATACGTCAAGCCCTCCCATTCGCCGAAGTCGATTTCTGCGAGTCTCGCATCTATGGCGTAGCCGGCAGGCGCGAGGCCCAGCGTCACACGCAGGATCTCCATGGTCTTGCGAGCGCGAACGAGCGGGCTCGACACGTAGGCGAAGCTTCCTGGCGCACGATCGTCACGGTGAAGGAGCTTCTGCAAAATCTCGCCGCAACGAACCGCCTGCGCACAGCCGTCGCTGTTGAGTGGCACGTCGTGACGACCCTGCAGCCGCTGCTCTGCATTCCAGTCGGTGAGTCCGTGGCGGACGTAGTAGATAACGGGCGCCGGCACCGGTTCATTCGCCTCTCTCGCGCGCAGCGTCCCGGCATCCCCGCATCGCCCTGCATGCGCACCGGCGACAGGCCTCGTCCGCCACCACAATCACTCCTTGCCGACGACGATGTCCGGCGCGTCGGGATGTTTCATCCCGACGACGTGGTAGCCAGCATCGACGTGATGGACCTCGCCGGTGACGGCGCGTGACAGATCGGAGAGCAAGTACACGGCCGTGTCGCCTACCTCTTCGATCGTCACGCTGCGTCGCAGCGGCGCATTGTGCTCGGTCCATTTGAGGATATAGCGGAAGTCGCCGATACCGGATGCGGCCAGTGTCTTGATTGGTCCCGACGAGATGGCGTTCACGCGAACATTGCTCGCGCCCAGATCGGCGGCGAGATAGCGCACCGAAGCCTCAAGCGCTGCCTTGGCGATACCCATAACGTTGTAATGTGGCATCCACTTCTCGGCACCGTAATAGGTGAGCGTGAGCAGCGAACCGCCCCGAGGCATCAGCCTCTCCGCGCGCCGGGCGAGTGCGGTGAAGGAGTAGCAGCTCACCAGCAGCGTCTTGGCAAAGTTATCGGGCGTGGTGTCGACATAGCGCCCGGACAGCTGGTCCTTATCGGAAAAGGCGATGGCGTGCACGAGAAAATCGAGGGCGCCCCATGCCGTCTTCACCGCCTCGAAAGCCGCGTCGACGGTGTCGGGCGTGAGGACGTCGCAATGGCCGACCACGATCCCGCCGACCTCTTGCGCCAGCGGCTCGACCCGCTTTTTCAACGCGTCGCCTTGATAGGTGAAGGCAAGCTCGGCGCCGTGCCGGTGGCAGGCTTTCGCGATGCCCCAGCCGATCGACCGGCTGTTGGCCACCCCCAGGATCAGGCCGCGTTTGCCGCGCAAGAGGTTCGAGGGTTCCGGCATGATTTTCCCCGTTGCGCCGCCGACCGTCGGCCACCTATGGCACAGGGGGCAAAAGCCCACAAGCAGCCGCCATTGTCGGCGCTCGGCCGGGAATATCCGCGCGGCAAATTTGTTTGTCCGGGTGATAAGCTTGAGGTGCTCGGCGCGACGCGCCCGGTGTTGAGACTTTTGGCGGATCGTCCGAATCGCCGAACGATGGCCACTCGAAGAGGAAGGGCGCGTGGGCGGATTCCGGCAAGACATCGAGGCGGCGGTGCCGGCGCTGCGACGCTACGCGCGGGCCCTCACCCGCAACGTCGAGCTTGCCGACGATCTGGTCCAGGACACCCTCGTACGCGCGCTGCGGTCGGAGCATCTGTTCCACGGTGGCGATCTGCGCAGCTGGCTCTATACCGTCCTGACCAATCTCAACCGCAACCGGCTGCGCTCGTTGGCGCGCCGCCCGACGGTGCAGACGATCGGAGACAACGATGCCACGGACATGGCGGGCCCCGAGGCGGGGGCGCGCGACGTCGAGCGGGCGCTCGCATCGCTCGCCGAGGATCAACGGGCGGCGCTGCTGCTGGTCGTGCTCGAAGGCCTCACCTACCGCGAGGTCGCCGAGGTGCAGGGGGTGCCGATCGGGACGGTAATGTCGCGGCTCGCGCGGGCGCGCGCCCAAATCAAAGCCTATCTCGACGGCGAGCGTCCGGCGCTTCGCCGCATCAAATGATTCGAGGAAGACGACGATGATCGATCGAGATTCGCCCGTAACCGAGGATGAGTTGCACGCCTATATCGACGGCGAGCTCCCGGCCGATCGCTGCGGCGCAGTCGAGGCGTGGCTTGCCGCGCATCCGGAGGATGCCGCCTGCGTTGCGCAGTGGAGGGCGCAGGCCGACGCGATCCGCATGCGCTATGGCGCGGTGGCGTCGGAACCGGTGCCGGTGCGCTTTGACCTCGACGCGCTCGCGCGCGGCGGGCGGTCGTGGTATGCCGTAGCGGCTGCGGCCGCGGTGGTGGCGTTTCTTGCCGGCGGCGTCGTCGGCTGGATGGCGCACGGGGCATCGGCGGCGGCGCCAAGCCGGTTCGACGTTTTTACGTCGCAGGCGCTCGATGCGCACAGAGTATACGTGGTCGAGGTGCGCCACCCGGTCGAGGTCACCGGCGCCGAACGTCCACATCTGGTGCAGTGGCTCTCAAAGCGCCTCGATTATGGGCTGCGGATACCCGATCTTGAGCAGAGCGGCTTGAAGCTGGTGGGCGGACGGCTGCTGCCGGGTCCGTTCGGCCCCGCGGCATTCTGCATGTATGAGGGCGCGTCCGGCGAGCGCTTCACCATCTATTATGCGCGCACGGATTCGCCGCAGACTGCGATGCGCTACCGGGCGGGCGAGCGTTTCGCCGCTTTCTACTGGGTCGAGCGCGGCCTCGCCTACGTGGTGAGCGGACCGAACGACCGCGACCGCTTGCTCAACGTTGCTCAGGCGGCCTACGACCAGATCGACAAGGGCGCGTCGCAGGCACGGCCGTAAGCCGCGCCGGCAACGGCAGGACGAGAGGCGGGGGCTCAGGCTCACGCCATGTCCTTCCTCGGATCATAAGGCCGCGTCTCGCGCCATCTGCGCATCAACTCGTCGAGCTCGGGGTCCGCGCGTTCCGGCAATATGATGCGCACACAAGCGAGCAGATCGCCTTTGCCGTCCTTGGCGGGGAATCCCTTGCCCTTGAGGCGGAAGGTCCGTCCAGAATTGGTGCCAGCGGGGATGGCAAGCTCGACCGCGCCATCGAGGGTGGGGACGCGGACCTTGGCGCCGAGCACCGCCTCGTAGAGCGCGATCGGAAGCTCGAGCCGCAAATCGGCGCCCTCCCGCGCAAACAGCGGATGTGGAGCGATCGCAACCGCGATCAGAAGGTCGCCCGCACGCCCACGAGGACCGGCAAGCCCCTGCCCCTTCAAGCGGATGGTCTGCCCTTCGTTGAGACCAGGCGGGATCTTGACGTCAACCTCTTTGCCGGTTGGAAGATGAACGCGCTTGTGCGTGCCCTTCGCCGCTTCCGTCAAGGTGATGGTCAGCGCGGCGGTGACGTCCTGGCCGGCGCCACCAAATTCCTCCTGCCCGAACTGGAAGCCGCCCCCCGGCCGCCCGCGCGCGGCACTGCCAAACGCATCCTTCAAAATGTCATCGAAGGGACCGAAGCCGCGAAAACCGCCTCCGGCTCGGCCGCCGGCACGTTGAAAGCCGTCGCGCCCGAAGGTGAAAGCTTCGAAAATGCCGTCCTGGCTGAAACCGGGCCCCGGCCCATGCCCGGCGCCGTAGCCTTCAAAGCCTCGGAAGCGCGGCTTGCCCTCGGCATCGATCTCGCCGCGATCGAACGCCTTGCGCTTGCTCTCCTCGCCCAGAATCTCATAAGCCGCGTTCAGCTCGGCAAAGCGCGTGGCCGCCTT
This sequence comes from Xanthobacteraceae bacterium, assembly GCA_049579765.1. GTDB lineage: Bacteria > Pseudomonadota > Alphaproteobacteria > Rhizobiales > Xanthobacteraceae > VAZQ01. The sequence goes on along the minus strand of JBAUOM010000173.1, from coordinate 4,829 downwards.
GGGGTCGTGCTTGTTGGCATCCGGGTGCAGCTTTTTGGCCTGCCGCCGGAAGGCGCTCTTGATCTCCGCAGCGCTCGCGTTCTTCGAAACCCCCAACACCTCATAGGGGTCGCGCATATTCAGTCCCTCCCAGGCAGGTCACCACTTGTCATGCCGGGTACTCGCCCCAACCGCAGCAGCACATGTGGGGACTGCGACCGCCAACTGCAACGCAGCGCCGCGGCCAGCGGGCGGCGGGGTCCGGCCGCGGGCTGGACGCCACTTGACTAGGACCCTTGCATCGACGCGTGTACCTAGTGAACAGCATTGCCTCGCCCAGACAAAGCCGGCCGCCGGCCGCGTGGCAATCTCCGCCGGGGCGCAATTGCCGAGGGAGCGCATGTCAGGCGTCAAGCTCACGATCGCCACCACCGACTACGACCATTTCCGCGATTTCCGCCTGGGCATCGTCAAGGCCGAGGGTATCGATCATACCTGGCTTACGCTCGGCCACCATGAGGTGTTCGCGCGCTTTACCTTCAACCGCGAGTGGGACGTGAGCGAGCTGTCCTTCGCGAAATTCTGCGCACAGGTGACGAGGCAGCGGGCCGACATCATCGGCCTGCCCGTGGTCTGTTCACGGCTGTTCCGATTCTCGGCCTTCTACGTCAATAAGAAGAGCAAGATCATGACGGCGGCCGACCTCAAGGGAAAGAGCATCGGGTCGCCGGAATGGGCGCACACCGCCGCCGTCTATATGCGAGGTTGGCTCAACGACGAGCACGGCGTCGGGCTGCAGGACGTCCATTGGTATCAAGCCGGCGCCAACGAAGCAGGCCGCGTCGAGAAGGTCGAGCTCAATATCCCGAAGGGAGTACAGCTCACGCGCGTGAGCGACAAGTCCCTGAGCGAGATGGTCGCCTCGGGGGAGATCGATTGCGCACTGATCGCACGCCCGCCCAACTCGTTCCTGCAAGGCCATCCGGATGTGGCGCGCTTGTTTCCGAACTATCTCGAGATGGAGGAAACCTACTACAGGAGAACCAAGGTGTGGCCGATCATGCACATCATCGCAATCAAGAAGCAACTGCTCGACGAACATCCCTGGGTGGCGCGCAATCTCTACAACGCCTTCGTGGAATCGAAGCGCCGGAGTCTCGAGCGCCTGTTCGATCCCGCCGTATCACGTTATCCGCTCGCTTGGCTGTCGACTTACGCGCGAAAGATGTGCGATCTGTTCGACGACGACCCATTTCCTTACGGTATCGAAGCGAACCGGCCGACCTTCGAGCAGTTCCTGCGCTATGCCTACGAGCAGGGCATCGCCCATAGCCATGTCCAGCCGGAGGAGATTTTTCCCAGGGGGATTATGACCGCGGTGCGCGTCTGACGGCGCGGTTGCAGCGCGCTGCCCGCGGACCATACGCTCGATGACGCGGCTACGATGCGTCAGGTATTTTTCCACGGCCGCAGATTACGCACCTCCCATTTGCCGTGCGCGGCGCGGCAGGCCTCACCCTGCAACCACGATTCGCTGCCGTCCTTGACATAGCTCGCGAGAAAGTCGCGGCACGTGGCCCCACCCTGGTCGTGACCTGAAGCGAGCGGCGTGACGGTGCCACGCGCGCCGGTCTTCGGATTTTCCCAAGGGACGCTGGCATGCTTGCCACCCTTGGCCAGAACCTCGCTCAGGGCTGCGCGAGCAATGGCAAGATCGGCCTCGGCCGGCGGCTCCCCGGTCGTGCGCGGCATGGCCGGCCGTAAAGGCGCCGACGGCTCGGCAGCGTCCTTCTTCGCAAGCAGATTGTCGAGTTGGTATGAAAAGCTGCAGCCTCCGGCCGCAAGGGCCAACGTGACCCCGCACGCACCAGCCGGCAGGCAGCGCGCCAGCGCGTGCCATCGGCCGCAGGTTCCTTTATAACGGGGCCGCTGGAACAGAGGGCTTGGCGCCGGCTCCACGACCGAGTGCTCCGCAGAATGTCCGATTCGGCTCCGATAGAACACCCGACCTGGTTAACGAGCGGTGATTTTACCGCGGCGGACGAGCCGTTGCGGTTGTTCGCCACCTGGTTCGATGAAGCGAGCAGGAGTGAACCGCGCGATCCCACCGCCATGTCCCTGGCCACGGTCGACGCGGACGGGCTGCCGAACGTCCGCATGGTGCTGATGAAGGGCTTCGACGAACATGGGTTCGTGTTCTTCACCAACGTGGACAGCCAGAAGGGACGCGAACTGGATAGCACGCGCAGAGCGGCCCTACTCTTCCACTGGAAATCGCTTAACCGCCAAGTGCGGCTGCGCGGCCCGGTGGAACGGATCGAAGATGCGGCGGCCGATGCCTATTTTGCAACGCGGCCGCGCCTCGCTCAGATCGGCGCATGGGCTAGCAAGCAGTCGGCACCGGTCGAAAGCCGTCACGCCCTGGAAAAGGCGATCGCGTTCTACGCCGCAAAATTTGCCGTTGGTGCCGTGCCGCGCCCACCCAACTGGACAGGCTATCGCCTACGCCCGTTCGCGATCGAGTTCTGGCAAGACCGGCCATTCCGACTTCACGACCGCGTCGAATTCAGGCGTGAGGCGCTCGATGTACCGTGGCGCAAGACGCGGCTCTATCCCTGATACGTTCCGTTGCTGCCAAACCCCAGGGCCGTTGCGACAAGCGCGTTGCCGCGATGTAACGCAAGCCGGCGTCGTGGCGGAGCGCGCCTCACATCCGGCGTGAGCTGATGCGGGCCGGGGCGCCTCGACGGCTGCAAGTCGGCAGCCGTTTGGCCAGACGGCGTGTTTCCCCTTGAGGCGAAAGCGCGCTAAAACCCCCTTCGGACGAGATGAGACTGGAGCAGGCGGGATCCCGCCCGGGCGCAAACGGCTCCAGCATTCATCGCAACTCTAGGACCGACGTTGATGCCGACGCCGCATTCGAACCAGCCGCGCCGAGCTCTCCTGCTGACCGGCGCGAGCCGTGGCATCGGCCATGCCACGGTAAAGCGCTTTTCGGCGGCGGGGTGGCGTGTCATCACCTGCTCGCGTCATGCGTTCCCGGAGAACTGCCCCTGGGAGATGGGACCCGAGGATCACATCCAGGTCGACCTCGCCGATCCCGATGGCACGCTGGCAGCCATCGCCGAGATCAAGCAACGGCTGGAGAACGGCGAGTTGCACGCTCTCGTCAACAACGCCGCGATCTCGCCCAAGGCCGAGGGCGGCAAGCGCCTGTCCTCGATCAACACCACTGTCGAGGTTTGGGACCACGTCTTCCGCGTCAATTTCTTCGCCCCGATCATGCTGGCGCGCGGCTTGTTGCAGGAGCTCAGGGCCGCCAAAGGGTCCGTCGTCAACGTGACGTCCATCGCCGGCTCACGCGTTCATCCCTTTGCAGGTACCGCCTACTCGACCTCGAAGGCGGCACTGGCAGCGCTCACCCGCGAGATGGCTGCCGATTTCGGTCCGCTCGGCATCCGCGTCAATGCCATCGCCCCGGGCGAGATCGATACCGCGATGCTGTCGCCGGGCACCGAGGAGATCGTCGCGCATCACATTCCAATGCACCGGCTCGGCACGCCCGACGAGGTCGCCAAGATCATCTATGTGCTTTGCACGGAAACTTCGTCCTACGTGAACGGCGCGGAGATCCATATCAACGGCGGTCAGCACGTCTGACGGTTCACGACAGCGGGATAGTCAGCGAGAACGCCGCTCACCCATCCTCGATCGGCTGTCCTCGTCGTCGGCTCACAGCCACTTCTTCCATTTGAAGAAGTAATACGGTAGCGCGGCTGCGAACAACATCAGCGCGATCGCGATCGGATAGCCGAAGCGCCAGTCGAGCTCGGGCATGTGGTGGAAGTTCATGCCGTAGATCGACGCGATCAGCGTCGGAGGCATCAGCGCCACGGCCGCAACCGAAAAGATCTTGATGACGTTGTTTTGCTCGATCGTGACCACCCCAAGCATGGCATCGAGCAGGAATTGAATCTTGTTGGAGAGGTAGGCAGCATGGTCGGACAGGGAGTGCACGTCGCGCTGCATTCCCCGCAACTGCGCACGCGGCTCCTTTGCCCAGCGCATGTTGTCGGCTTCGTTGGCGAGGTAGAGCAGCAGGCGGCCGATCGACACCAGGCTCTCGCGGACCTTGGAGGCCAGATCGCCCTTGCGTCCGATAGTCTTGAGAATCTCGTTGTAGCTTCGCGTGCGGTCGGTGCGGCCATCCTCCGGCTCGAAGATGTCGTGCGAGACCTGATCGACCTCGGAACCGATCCTTTCCAGAATGTCGGCCGCACGATCGATCACCGCGTCGAGCAGGTCCATCAGCACCGACTCGCCGGTGAGGGTCGGCGAGCAAATCCGCGCGAGCTTATTGCCGACGATCATGAACGGGCGCGGGTCGTCGTAGCGCACCGTGATGAGCCGGTGGCCGGACAGAATGAAGGTGACCGGTGTCGTCTTGGGCGCGTCGGTATCGGATTGACACATCAGCGTCGCGGTCATGTAGCGCGCGCCATTTTCGACGTAGAGCCGGCTCGTGACCTCGATTTCCTGCATCTCCTCGCGCGTCGGGACGGCGGCCCCGACCTGACGCTCCACGATCTTGTCTTCCTGCAAATTGGGATTGACCAAGTCGAACCAGACGGCGCTTTCGGGCACGTCCGCATCCGAAGTGACCGGAAGGCGGTCGAGCGATGTGCCGCGCGGAACGTAAACCCACAGCATGACTCCTCCGCTGGCCGGCGCGTTCCTGCTCGCGGGTCAGCGCGGCGGGCCGCGAGCGACATGATGGTGCGAGTGATGGCCCAATCCAGCCCGTCCTTGCAAGAACAATGAGCAGACGGGTGCGGAGGAGACGTCTCCGG
>JBAUOM010000172.1:0-4976 GCA_049579765.1 Xanthobacteraceae bacterium | reverse complement strand
GCGCCGCTGCAGACCGAGCTCGCCCTGCCGGACCGGCCCGAGCCCTCGCAGCATCCGGCGGAGTGACGGCATGCGTTTCATCGCGGCCACCGGTCACGCGTGCAAGAGCGGCGGAGCGAGGGCGGCCCGATGACCGGCAGCGGCTTCTCCGAACCGTTCATCCGGCGGCCGGTGGGCACCACGCTGCTCGCCATCGGCCTCATCCTGGTGGGGCTGGTGGCCTACCGGTTCCTGCCGGTCGCCAGCATGCCGACGGTCGACTTTCCGACCATCAACGTCAACGCCAGCCGGCCGGGTGCCGATCCCGAAACCATGGCGGCGACGGTGGCGGCGCCGCTCGAGCGCCGGCTGGGCGAAATCGCCGGCGTCACCGAGATGACCTCGCGCAGCTCGCTCGGCGCGACCCGCGTCACCGTGCAGTTCGACCTCGCCCGCAACATCGACAACGCGGCGCGCGACGTGCAGGCCGCCATCAACGCCGCGCTCACCGATCTGCCGGCCGACCTGCCGTCGCGGCCGTCGTTCCGCAAGTTCAATCCGGCGTCCACGCCGATCATGATCCTGGCGCTGACCTCCAACACGGTGCCGCCGAGCGCGCTCTACGACGCCGCCGACACCGTGATCGCGCAGCGGCTCTCGCAGGTCGAGGGGATCGCCGAAGTCAGCGTCAACGGCGCCGAGCAACCGGCGATCCGCGTGCGGCTCGACCCGATCGCGCTCGCCTCGATGGGGCTCTCGCTCGAGAACGTGCGCACGGCGATCACCAACAGCAACGCGATCGGTCCGATCGGCGGCTTCGACGGCCGGGAGCGCGCGATCACGCTGAGCGCCAACGATCAGCTGCGCACGGCCGGAGACTACGACCCGATCGTGGTGCGCAGCGCCAACGGCACCGTGGTGCGGCTCTCCTCGGTCGCCTCGATCGAGGCCGGCGTGCGCAACAGCCGCTCCGCCGCCTGGTTCAACGGCCAGCCGTCGGTGCTGCTGGTGATCAACAAGCAGGCCGATTCCAACGTGATCGAGACCGTCGACCGCATCTACGAGCTCATCCCGGAGATCAAGCGCTGGATCCCGGCCGGCATCGACATCACGGTGCTCTCCGACCGCACCAGCACCATCCGGGCGAGCGTGCACGACATGCAGCTCACGCTGCTCGCCACCATCGCGCTGGTCATGCTGGTGGTGTTCGTGTTCCTGCGGCGGACGGCGGCGACGGTGGCCGCCGGCGTCACCGTGCCGCTGTCGCTGGCCGGCACCTGCGCGATGATGTGGGTGGCGGGCTTTTCCATCGACAATCTCTCGCTGATGGCGCTCGCGGTCTCGGTCGGCTTCGTGGCCGACGACGCCATCGTCATGATCGAGAACTGCTTCCGCAATCTCGAGCGCGGCATGTCGCCGCTGCGCGCGGCGATCGAGGGCGCGCGGCAGATCGGGTTCACCGTGCTCTCGATCAGCATCTCGCTGGTCGCCGCCTTCATCCCGCTTCTGTTCATGACCGGCCTGGTCGGCCGCGTGTTCCGCGAATTCTCGGTGACGCTCGCGTTCGCGATCGCGGTCTCGACGGCCGTGTCGCTGACGGTGACGCCGATGATCTGCGCGCATTTCGTACGCCGGCCGCCGAGCCCCGACGCCACCTGGCTCGACCGCGCGGTCGAGCGCGTGCTCGCGGCGATGCTGCGGTTCTACGGGCGCAGCCTTGAGGTCGTGATCGACCATCGCGCGCTCACGCTGCTGATCATGACCGCGGTCGTGGCGATCACCGCCATGCTGTTCGCGCGCACTCCCAAGGGCTTCTTCCCGCAGGACGACACCGGGCTGATCTGGGGCGGGACGCTCGCCTCCTCCGAGGTGTCGTTCCAGGCGATGCACGCCCTGCAGCAGAAGGCGGAAGCCATGGTGCGGGACGACCCCGCCGTCGCCGGCGTCGGCTCCTCGATCGGCGCGCGCGGCTTCAGCGCCTCGGTCAACCGCGGCAGCCTGTTCATCAGCCTCAAGCCCTTGGCCGAACGGCAAGGCTTGAGCGCCGAGGGCGTGGCCGCGCGCTTGCGCCGGAAGGGCTCCGACATTCCCGGGCTGCGCGTGTTCTTCTACCCGATGCAGGACGTGCGCACCGGCGGCCGCCAGAGCGATGCCACCTACCAGTTCACGCTGTGGGATGCCAACTACGACGAGCTCCTGGCCTGGGCGCCGCGGGTGCTGGAGAAGATGCAGACCGTGCCCGGCCTGGTCGACGTCTCGACCGACCGCCAGTCGGGCGGGCTCGAGGTCAACGTCGCGATCGACCGGGTGGCGGCCTCGCGGCTCGGCGTGCGCGTGCAGGACATCGCCAACGCCCTCAACAACGCCTATTCCCAGCGCCAGGTCTCCACGCTCTACACCCAGCGCAACCAGTATCGCGTCGTGCTCGAGATCGATCCGCGCTATCAGCGCGATCCGACCGACCTCGCGCGCATCTATGTGAGCGGCGCCGGCAACACGCAGGTGCCGCTCACGGCGGTGACCAAGATCACCCGCGGGCTCTCGCCGCTCGTGGTCAACCACCAGGGCCAGTTCCCCGCGATCACCATCAGCTTCAGCCTCGCCGAGAACACGCCCATCGCGGAGGCGACGCAGCGCGTCGACGAGGCGGTGGCCGAGCTGCACATCCCCGACACGCTGCACGCCGAATATGCCGGCGACGCGCGCGCCTTCCGCTCGTCGATGGGCGCGCAGCCGCTGTTAATCGTGGCCGCCCTGGTCGCGGTCTATATCGTGCTCGGCGTGCTGTACGAGAGCCTGGCGCACCCGCTGACCATCATTTCCACGCTCCCCTCCGCCGGCCTCGGCGCGCTGCTCGCGCTGCAGCTCTTCAACACCGAGCTCACGCTGATCGCGTTCATCGGCATCATCCTGCTGATCGGCATCGTCAAGAAGAACGGGATCATGATGGTCGACTTCGCGCTCGAGGGCGAGCGCAAGCGCGGCCTTGCCCCGGAGCGGGCGATCTTCGAGGCCTGCCTCGCGCGCTTTCGGCCGATCATGATGACGACCATGGCGGCGCTGCTCGGCGCCGTCCCGCTGGTGATCGCGACCGGGCCGGGATCGGAGCTGCGCCGGCCGCTCGGCATCACCATCGTGGGGGGCTTATTGGTGTCGCAGCTGCTCACGCTCTACACCACGCCGGTGATCTATCTCCTGCTCGACAAGCTGCACCGGCGGCTGTGGGGCGCGCGCGTTCACCGCGAGCCCGGCCACCTGCTCAAGTCGGCGGCGCGGGCGCTGCGGCCGTAGCTGTGTCTGGCCATTTTGTTGCGCGATGTCATCGCCCGCCAACGGGTCCGGCCGGAGGCCGGCCCGATGACAAGCTCCGGCGGGCGATCCAGTATCCACCGAGCGCGCATGACGCACGTTGCGCGCACAAAAGTGGTGCTGTGATTACTGGATGCCCGCTTTCGCGGGCATGACAGCCCCAGTTAGGCGTAGCCTACCCCCGTCTTCGCCGTCGGCGGCGGCAGGTCGGCGAGCTCCTGGGCGTAGGCCTGCTCCATGCGGGGCGTGAGCCCGTTCCTGGCGAGCTCCTCGGCGAACAGCTTGCGCACCGCCGGCGTCTCGTCGGCGTAGTCGATCTGGTCGCCGCCGAGCCGGCGGCTGATCCAGGCCTTGGGCACGCCCTGGGCGTTGCGCACGGCGACGACCTCGTGCTTGAAGGCGAGATAGCGCGCCGGCGTGGTGCCGGAATTGAAATGCTGGTGGAACCACATGTTCGGCGGCACGATCAAAGTGCCCACCTCCCAGTCGTAGCGCCGCGGCTCATCGCCCTCCGGCCACATCAGCGAATAGCCCTGCCCGGAGAGAATGATCACGTGGGCGCCGGGTCCGTGCGCGTGCCCCTTCTTGTAGGTGCCGATCGGGAACTGCGAGATGTGGCTGTTCATCGAGCCCTTGGCCATGTTGAAGCGGATATGGCCGCCGCCGGCGCCGCGCTCCTTGGCGCTGATCAACGGCAGGTTGACCGCGTCGGCGACGAAATTGGTGACCAGCAGCAGGCCCTTCTGCTCGCCCTTGGCGCTGAAATAGTCGGGCTCGCCGTCGAAGCGGCTCTTGAAGTCGTGCGGGGTGTTGAAGACGAACTCGGTATCCTCATAAAGGTTGATCACCGGCGGCGCGTTGGTGACGGCGACGTAGCGCGCGCCCTGCCGGCCGGAGCCGTTGAAGTGCTGGTGCCAGCAATTGAGCGGGATGGCGAACATGGCGCCCGCCTTCCACTCGAAGGTGATGCGGCGGCCGGCGTCGTTCCACACGGTGGTGGAGCCGCGGCCGTCGAGCACCAGGATCATCTCCTCGAACAACTGCCGCTGCGGCGCCAGCGCCTTGCCGGGCGGGATCTCGCAGACGTAGCAGTCGTTGGAGGTGCGCGAGGCCTCGTGATTGATGTAGACGCCGGCGCCGCCGCGCCGCGGCCACGGCTTGAGCTCGACGGTGCGCAGGTTGCGCACGTAATGCGCGCTGACGATGTCGAGGCCCTCGCCGCGCACCCAGCGCAGGTAGGGCGTGTCCTTCTCGGTCGCGAACTTCTTCGCCAGCTCCTCCGAAACGATGGCGTCCTTGGCCATGCGGGACTCCAGCAGTCAGTGATCAGTCGCCGGTCATGAGAGGACAATTAGCAGGTTGCCCCGACAACCGCTATCTCGGGGATCCATGCCCCGCGATTACTAAAATGGCGTCCCCCTTCGGATTGACACAGCATGCCGCGACCTCGGTGCGCTCCCCTCCCCACGCAACCCGAGCCTGCCCGGGTTGCGCCTTTGAGTGCGCAAGTCGGGCAAGCCCGACTTGCGGTGGGGAGGGGTTAGGGGTGGGGGTCGGGCGATTGACGCACCAACGTTGCCAAACGCACCACCCCCCTCCCCAGCCCTCCCCCACCCGAACTCGGGTTTACCCGAGTTCGGCACTCTAAGATGCCGAAGTCGGATGAAACCGACTTCGGCTGGGGAGGG
>JBAUOM010000171.1:0-11303 GCA_049579765.1 Xanthobacteraceae bacterium | reverse complement strand
ATGCAAGGTCATCCGCCTCGGCGTCTCGACGGTCGAGGCGGCCTCACAGCGTGGCGGGCCGCAATGCCATGACCGCAACCATTATCGACGGCAAGGCGATCGCAGCCGGCCTGCGCGGCCGGGTGGCGGATGCCGTGCATCGCCTCGCGCGCGACCGCGGCATCACGCCGGGGCTCGCGGTCGTGCTCGTCGGCAGCAACCCCGCGAGCGAGAGCTATGTCGGCAGCAAGGTGAAAATGACCGCCGGCAGCGGCATGCGGTCGTTCGACCACCGCCTGCCGCAGGCCACCAGCGAAGCCGAGCTTTTGGCGCTGATCGCGCGGCTCAACGCCGATCCCGTGGTGCACGGCATTCTGGTGCAGCTTCCGCTGCCGGCGCAGATCGATCCGCACAAGATCATCGGTGCGATCGATCCGGCCAAGGACGTTGACGGATTCCATCCCGTGAATGTCGGTCGCCTGTGCGCGGGCCTGCCGGCGCTGGCGCCCTGCACGCCGGTCGGCTGCGTGCTCCTGGCCAAGACCGTGCGGCCCGCGCTCGCCGGGCTCGAAGCGGTGGTGATCGGCCGCTCCAACATCGTGGGCAAACCGCTGGCGCAACTCCTGCTGGCCGAGCACGCGACCGTGACGGTGGCGCACTCGAGGACACGCGACCTGCCGGCGGTCTGCGGCCGTGCCGATCTGCTCTTCGCCGCGGTCGGGCGGCCGGAGATGGTGCGGCGCGACTGGGTCAAGCCGGGCACCGTCGTGATCGACGTCGGCATCAACCGGGTCGCGGGCGAGAGCGGCAAGTCGCGCATCGTCGGCGACGTGGCCTTCGCCGAAGTCGCGCAGATCGCAGGCGCGATTACACCGGTGCCGGGCGGCGTCGGGCCGATGACCATCGCGTGCCTGCTGGCCAATACCGTGCGGGCGGCGTGCGCGCTGGCCGGCGTCGCGGCACCGGCGCTCGACCAACGGCCGAGCAACGACAGGGAGTAACGGCGGGTCCGAAGAGACGCAGGCGCGGTCAGCTATTCCAGGCGAAGGCGACCTTGTCGAGGACGCGGGCGCCGAAGCGTTCGGAGGAGCGCGCCACCGCCCTGCCGCCGAGCGTGCGGTAGAAGCCCACGGCCGGCTCGTTGTCCGACAGCGCCCAGACCACCAGGCTGTTGAGCCCACTCTGCACCAGGTCGCGCCGCACCGCGGAGAACAGCTTGCGGCCGAAGCCGAGCCCCTGGAATTCCGGCCGCAGATAGAGCTCGTAGACCTCACCGTCGTAATAGAGGCTGCGCGCGCGGTTGCGGCCGTAATTGGCGTATCCGGCAACGCACTCGCCGAAGGCAAGCACCGCGATCCGGCTACCCTTGCGGATGGCGCTGTCCCACCATTGCGGGCCGCGGCGGTTGATGAGCTTGTCCAGTTCGGGCCCCGGGATGATGCCTTGATAGGCATTCCTCCAGGCCTCGTCATGAGTCGCTGCAATCGCCGATGCATCGGACGGCTTTGCGCGACGGACCTCGATCAGGGTGGTGCTCATGAGGTGGATTCAAGCAAGCAGTTCGTCGCGCTTCAAGAGCTATGTTTAATGGTGGGTTAATGATGTCGGCGATTGATGTGGATTTGCCACACTGCCGCGCCCCGCGGGGTGCGCGGAGTCTCGGAATGTTGCAAAGGCGACACGCATGCCCGGCAAAATTGATCCGCAGATGCTGGTTGCGGCGCACCCGGCGCGTGCCGCCCGCAGGCGGTGGCGTGGTGCGAATCATTCCGGCGACCCCGGCGATCAGACCCGCTCCGCCTCCTTGCGCCGCTCCTCCTTCTTGCGTTCGTTGGGATCGAGCAGCTTCTTGCGCAGCCGGATCGCTTTCGGCGTCACCTCGACAAGCTCCTCGTCGGTGATGTAGGCGAGCGCTTTCTCCAGCGTCATCTGGATCGGCGGGATCAGCCGCACCGCCTCGTCCTTGGCATGGGTGCGGATATTGCTGAGCTTCTTGCCCTTGAGCACGTTGACCTCGAGGTCGTTGCCGCGCGTATGCTCGCCGACGATCATGCCGCGATAGACCTTCCAGCCCGGCTCGATCATCATCGGGCCGCGATCCTCGAGGTTCCACAAGGCGTAGGCGACCGCCTCGCCCTGATCGTTGGAGAGCAGCACGCCGTTGCGCCGGCCCACGATCTCGCCGCGATAGGGCCCATAGCCGTGGAACAGGCGGTTCATGACCGCCGTGCCGCGGGTATCGGTGAGGAGTTCGCCCTGGTAGCCGATCAGCCCGCGCGTGGGTGCGTGGAAGGTGAGGCGCACGCGACCGCCACCGGAGGGACGCATCTCGGTCATCTCGGCTTTGCGCTCGGCGAGCTTCTGCACCACGACGCCGGTGTGCTCCTCGTCGACGTCGATCACCACCTCCTCGATCGGCTCCATGAGATTGCCGTCGGCGGCGCGCTCCAGCAGCACCTTCGGCCGCGACACCGACAATTCGAAGCCCTCGCGGCGCATGGTTTCGATCAGGATGCCCAGTTGCAGCTCGCCGCGGCCGGCGACCTCCATGGAATCCTTCTCGCGTGATTCCGTGACCCGGAGCGCGACGTTGCCCTCGGCCTCGCGCAACAGCCGCTCGCGAATGACCCGGCTTTGCACCTTGTCGCCCTCGGTGCCGGCGAGCGGAGAGTCGTTGATGCGGAAGGTCATGGCCAGGGTCGGCGGATCGATCGGCTGCGCCGGAAGCGGAAAGATCACGTCGGGCGCGCAGATCGTGTGCGACACCGTGGCTTCCGGCAGCCCGGCGACCGCGACGATGTCGCCGGCCGCGGCCTCCTCGACGCCGGTGCGCTCGAGCCCGCGGAACGCGAGCACCTTGGTCAGGCGCCCTTCCTCGACCAGGCGACCGTTGCGGTCGAGCACCTTGACGCTCTGGTTGGGCTTCACCGCGCCCGACGTGATGCGGCCGGTGACGACGCGCCCGAGATAGGGATTGGCTTCCAGGATGGTGCCGAGCATGCGGAACGGGCCGTCCTCGATCGCCGGCGGCGCCACGTGCCGGATCACCTGGTCGAACAGCGGTGCCATGCCCTGATCCTTGGGCCCCTCGGGCGAGGCGGCCATCCAGCCTTCCTTGGCCGAGCCGTAGAGGATCGGAAAATCGAGCTGCTGCTCGTTGGCGTCGAGCGCCGCGAACAGATCGAACACCTCGTTCACCACCGCCAACGGCCGCGCATCCGCGCGATCGACCTTGTTGATCACCACGATCGGCCGCAGGCCGACCTTGAGCGCCTTCGATACGACGAACTTGGTCTGCGGCAACGGGCCCTCGGCGGCATCGACCAGCACCAGCGCGCCGTCCACCATGTTGAGGATGCGCTCGACCTCGCCGCCGAAATCGGCATGGCCGGGGGTGTCGACGATGTTGATGCGGGTGTCGTGCCAGAGCAGCGAGGTCACCTTGGCGAGGATGGTGATGCCGCGCTCGCGCTCGAGGTCGCTGGAATCGAGCGCGCGCTCCGCCACCCGCTGATTTTCCCGAAACGCGCCGGACTGCTGCAGCAGCCGGTCGACCAGGGTGGTCTTGCCATGGTCGACGTGGGCGATGATGGCGAGGTTGCGCAGGTTCATGGATGCCGAGAAAACCAATGGCGGGCCCCGAGGGCCCGCTGTCGCCCGGAATATAGTGAGCAGGCCGACGGACGCAATGCACCATCGTCCGGCGTCGGCCCGGCGGCGCAGCCCCGAGGGCCCCTTGCGTGGCGGCGCGGGGGAGGCGACCATGGGGCAAGGGAGATCGGAGGTCGCGTGCGCTACTCGGTTCCAACCAAGAACAGGCGCCTGGTCCTGTGCGTATTCCCGCGCTACACCCCGGCATTCGGCACGTTCAACCACGCCTACAAGCTGATGAAGGGCGTGCGCGCGTTCATGCCGCCGCAAGGCCTCCTAGTGATCGCGGCCTACCTGCCGCAGGCCTGGCCTGTCCGTTTCGTCGACGAGAACATCCGCACGGCGAGCGCCGCCGAGTTCGAATGGGCCGACGTCGTGCTGGTCAGCGGCATGCACGTCCAGGCGCCGCAGATCGAAGACGTCGCGGTGCGCGCCCATGCCGCCGGCAAGGTGGTGGTCCTGGGCGGACCTTCGGCATCGGCTTCGCCCGAAATGTATCCCGACATCGACTACCTCCACATCGGCGAGATGGGAGATGCCACCGACCGGCTCGTCGCGCGCCTCGACGAGAGCATCGCGCGTCCGCCCGCGCAGCTGCGCTTCGAGACCAAGGATCGGCTTGCGCTGCAGGATTTCCCGATCCCGGCCTACGACCTCGTCCCGCTCAAGAACTATCTGATGCTGACCGTGCAGTTCTCGAGCGGTTGCCCTTATCTGTGCGAGTTCTGCGACATCCCCAACCTCTACGGCCGGCAGCCCCGGCTCAAGACGCCGGGTCAAATCACCGCCGAGCTCGATGCCATGCGCAGCCAGAAGGGGCATCCCCCGGTGGTCTATTTTGTCGACGACAACTTCATCGGCAATCGCAAGGCCGCCAAGGAGATGCTGCCGCACCTCTTGGCCTGGCAGAAGGAGCGCGGCTATCCCCTGAATTTCGCCTGCGAGGCGACGCTGAACATCGCCAAGCAGCCGGAAATCCTTGCGCTCATGCGCGACACCTCGTTCATCGGCATCTTCGTCGGCATCGAGACGCCGGAGGCCGGCGCGCTCAAGGCGATGCGCAAGGACCAGAACGTCGCCGTGCCGATGATGGAGTCGATCAAGACGCTCAACGACTACGGCCTCGAGGTCACCTCCGGCATCATCCTCGGGCTCGACACCGATTCCGACGACACCGAGTCCCGGCTCAAGGATTTCATCGAGCTCTCGCACATCCCGATGCTGACCATCAACCTGCTGCAGGCGCTGCCGAAGACGCCGCTGTGGGACCGGCTCGCGCGCGCCGGGCGGATCGCCGACGATCCGGCGCTCGAGAGCAACGTGCGCTTCGTGCGGCCCTATGACGAGGTGGTGGCGATGTGGCGGCGCTGCATCGCCTATGCCAACGATCCGGAGCGGCTGTTCGCGCGCTTCCAGCACCAGGTCGACGCCACCTATGTGAATCGCGCGACGCTGCCCGCGCGCGGCAAGCTCAGCTGGGGGAACCTCTCCAGCGCATTGGTGCTGGCGTGGCGGCTCGCCCTGCACATCGGCATCCTGTCGGATTACCGCAGGCCGTTCTGGCGCGCCGCGCGCCATGCGCTGCGCCGCGGGCGGATCGACGCCGTGCTCGGCATGGGATTCATCGCCCATCATCTCATTGAGTTCACGCGCGAGGCGCTGCGCGGCGAGCAGAACGCGTCGTACTATTCGACCAAGCTGCGCAAGCGCGCGCCCGCGGCGGAATTGGCGGCGGTGCGCGAACCGGCATAGCGAGCAAACGTAGCGGGGACACCGTCCCGGATTACGCTGCGCTCCATCCGGGCTACGGAACTTCTTGGGATGCTCACCCCAAGATCGGCTCGAGCGCCTTCGACCATAGCGCGCGGTCATCGACGTCCTTGAGGGTCACGGTCATCACCTGCGTCGCGCCGTCGATCGCGACGTGCCCGAAGAATTGCAGTCCCTCGCTCGGCGGCCGGTTCGGCGCCTCCGGCGCCTTCACGTAGACCAGCTGCGGCCCGAAGGTGTTGTCGAGCGCATTGCGCGGGAAGCTGCCGGCGTGGAGCGGGCCCGAGACGAACTCCCAGAACGGCTCGAAATCCTGGAACACCGCCTTGTCGGGATCGTAATAATGCGCCGCGGTGTAGTGCACGTCGGCGGTGAGCCACAGCGTGTTGCGGATGCGCCCGTGCTTGATGAAGGCGAGAAGGTCGGCGATTTCGAGCTCGCGGCCGCGCGGCGGGCCGTCGCCCTGCGCCACCGCCTCGACGCCCCATTTGCGGTCGGTGTCATAGACGACGACGAGGCCGAGCGGCATGTCGGCGGCGATCACCTTCCAGGTCGCCTGCGAGTTCATCAGCTCGCGCTTGAGCCAGGCGACCTGCGCGGGGCCGAGGAAGTAGGCCTCCGGCCCATAGGCGTCCTGCAGCCCTTCGCCGTTCGGCCCGCGATAGCTGCGCATGTCGAGCATGAACACGTCGAGCAGCGGCCCGTAGGAAATCCTGCGGTAGACGCGTCCCGCCTCGCCCTGGGTGACGCGCAGCGGCATGTATTCGTGGAAGGCGCGGCTCGCGCGCGCCGCCAGCGCCAGCGCGTTGCTCTCGGTGTATTTCTTGCGCGCATGCTCGGCGCGGGTGAGCGGCTCGCCCGGCCACCAGTTGTTGGTCACCTCGTGATCGTCCCATTGCGCGAAGATCGGAACCTCGGCATTGAAGGCGAGCACATTCATATCGGTGAGATTGTATTTGTAGTTGCCGCGGAATTCGGCGAGCGTCTCCGCCGGCTTGGCCTTGTCCTCGCTCACGAGGTTCTTCCAGATCTGGCCGTCCGGCATCTTCTGCTCGGCGGCGATCGGGCCGTCGGCGTAGATCGTGTCGCCGCTGTGGATGAAGAAATCCGGACGCTGGCGCAGCATGGTGGCGTAGGTGCGCATGCCGCCGCGCGCTTCATCGATTCCCCAGCCCTGGCCGGCGGTATCGCCCGACCACACGAACGAGATCGAGCGGCGATCGCTCGGCGCGGTGCGAAAGCGGCCGACCGCCGCCTCGCCGACGACGGTCGGCGAGGCCAGATCCTGGAAGCGGATGCGGTAGAAGATGTCCTGCCCCGCCGGCAGGCCGTCGATCAGGGCATTGGCGGTGAAGTCGGTTTCGGGCAGGGCGTCGACGAAGACGGCGCGCGCGATGGTCTTGAAGCTGTCGGTGGTGGCGACCTCGGCCAGCATGCGGGCGGGACGATCGGCGCGCGCCCAGATCACCGCCGAATCCGAGGTGACGTCGCCGGACTGCAAGCCGTGGGTGATGCGCGGGCGGGCGGCGGCCCGGCTGAGATACGGTCGGGCAATGCCGCCGGCGGCGGAAACGGCGGTCGATGCCGCCGCCGTCGCCAGAAAGCGCCGCCGCGACACTGAGATGCGAACAGCCATGGGAAGCCTCCAATCTGCGGGAAGCGGCGAACATGGCGGCGAATTCTCACAGCATGCGGACGGCCATGCGACAGCTTCATGACAGGGGAAAACGGATCAGGCGCCGGTCGGCCGCGTCCACGGTCCGAGCCGCACGCCGGTCGGCAGGGCCTGGTGCAGCATCAGCATCTCGCCCACGGTCTCGGAGGTGACCAGACCGACGAGGCGGCCGGCGCCGTCGACCACCGCGACGGCGGGCGCGGATTTCTCCTGCAACATGCGGAACGCCTCTTCGAGGCAGCGCCGTTGCGCGATGGTCGGCACCGTGGTCGTCATCGCGTCGGCGACGCGGGCCTCGGGGCCGAGCTCCTTGAGGGCGCGGATGAGGTCGCCGCGACCGAGCAGGCCGACCGGCTTGCCGGCCGCGTCGACCACCGGGAATTCGGCCTGGCTCGTGCGCAGCAGCGTCTGCACCGCCTCGTCCACCTTCGCCTCGGGCGTGAGCGTGGCGAATTGCGTCATCATCGCCGCGCTCACCGGCACGCCGCGCGACATCGCGCGGATGGCGACGAGATGCGCCTCGGAGGAAGCGGCGAGATAGACGAAGATGGCGATGAAGATCAGCAGCGGGTTGTAGAACAGCCCGACGAAACCGAGCGCGAAGGCGACGCCCTGGCCGACAAACGCGGCAACTTCGGTCGCGCGCACGTAGCCCATGCGCGCGGCGAGCACCGCGCGCAACACGCGCCCGCCGTCCATGGGAAAGGCGGGGATCATGTTGAAGACGGCGAGGAACAGATTCACCGCCGCGAGCCGATCGATCATCGAAGACGCCGGATTTTCGACCGCATAGAGATTGACGACGTTCAGGTGGGCGCCGGCGATCAGCATCAGCGCCAGCGCGATCACCACGTTCACCAGCGGGCCGGCGATGGCGATCAGGAATTCCTGCCACGGCTCCTCCGGAATGCGCTCGAGCCGGGCCACGCCGCCGATCGGCAGCAGCACCACGTCCGGCGTCGTCACGCCGAAGGCGCGTGCCGTGAAGATGTGGCCGAACTCGTGCGCTACCACGCAGGCGAACAGCAGCACCATGAAGGCGAGCGCCTGCCAGGCCGATTCCGGCCCGCCCGCGACCCAGCTCGCCACGAAAATCCAGCCCAGGAACAGAACGAAAGTGATGTGCACGAGAATCGCCGTGCCAGCGATCCTGCCGATGTTGAGCGACCAGGACATGAGGACCTCCGCACGAAGGCACGGCCGATGTCATACCGCATCCGGCAGATCGGTTCGCGTCGTTGCCGCCGCATCCGCACCCGACGGCGTGAAGACGGCCGCGGACCGAGCGAACGAGCCGACCCATTCATAGGTAGGCGTTCCGCCTGCCTTTGCGAGTGGCAGCCGGGGCGCGATTCATGGCACAATTCGCCCGCTCACGAGGTATCGATCATGATTTCGAAATTGACCGACAGCGCGCGCAAGAGCGCCCTCGCCCGGCTCGACGGCTGGAGCGAGGTGAAGGGCCGCGACGCCATCATGCGGACGTTCACCTTCGAGGATTTCAACGCCGCCTTCGGCTTCATGACCCGCGCCGCGCTCGTCGCCGAAAAGCTCGACCATCATCCCGAGTGGTTCAACGTCTACGACAGGGTCGAGGTGACGCTGGCGACCCACGATGCCGGCGGCGTGACCGAGCGCGACCTCGCGCTGGCCGAGGCCATGAACCGGCTGGCGGAAGTCTCGCGCTGAAGAGTACGCGCCGACCGCAAGCGGCGGCACGGACCGGACGCTTGCGGCGGCCCGCCGCCGCGACCATCTATCATGGCGGGATGTTGATCGCCGACCCACATTCCAGCGGGGTGAGTATGGGTCCCCGCTTTCGCGGCGACGGAAAGTGACGTCATTTCGGAGCTGAGGATGCCGTTCCAGGGCACCGCATTCTGGACGCAGTTCGACGAGCGCGAGGCGCGCGACGAGGAGCGCGTGCGGCGCGAGTTCTGGCGCAAGGCGGCGCGGATGGCGGCGCGGCTGCCCTTCGCCGAAGATCTGCTCGCGGCCTATTACTGCGCCTTCGACCGTGCCACGCCGCTGCACGTGAAGACGGCGCTCGTCGGCGCGCTCGCTTATTTCGTGATGCCGTTCGACATCATGCCGGACGTGCTGCCGTTTCTGGGCTTCACCGATGATGCCGCGGTGCTGCTCACGGCGCTACGCACGGTGGCCGGACATCTGCGCCCGGAACATCGCGACGCCGCGCGCGCCGCGCTGGCGCGCATGAAGAAGCAGTCGTAGCGACCTGAATTGCGGCCTCACGGCCGCAGCAGCAGCTTGCCCATCACCTTGCGGTCGGCGAGCGCCTTGAGCGCCGCGGGCGCCTCGGCCAGCGGGTAGACCTTCTGAATGTGGCACGACAGCTTGCCCTCCGCGCCCCAGCGCGCAAGCTCGCCGACGGCGGCCTTGTACTCGCGCACGTCGTGGCGAACCCAGTGCCCCCAGAACACGCCGAGCACGGCGCAGCCCTTGAGCAGCACGAGATTGAGCGGCAGCTTCGGAATCTCGCCGGCGGCGAAGCCGACCACGAGGTGCCGGCCTTCCCAGGCGAGCGACCGCACCGCCGGCTCGCTGTAGCGGCCGCCCACCGGGTCGAATACGACATCGATGCCGTGCTCGCCGCCGAGCCGCCTGAGCGCATCGCGCAGGTCGTCACGCTCGTAGTTCACGACCTCGTGCGCGCCGTGGGCGCGGGCAAAGGCGAGCTTGTCGTCGGTGGAGGCGCAAGCGATCACCCGCGCGCCCATCAGGACGCCCAGTTCGACCGCCGCGAGCCCGACCCCGCCCGAGGCGCCGAGCACGGCCAGCGTCTCCTGCGGGCGCAGCAGCGCGCGGTGCCTGAGCGCGTAATAGGATGTGCCGTAGATGATGGTCAGCGCCGCGGCGCGGTCGGAATCGAGGCCCGCCGGGATCTTCACGATCTGGCTTGCCGGCACCGCGGTGCGCTCGCGGGCGGCGTTGAAATTGGTGTAGCCCATGACCCTGTCGCCGGGCGCAAATTCGCCCACGCCGGGGCCGACGCTTTCGACCACGCCGGCGAACTCGCCCCCGGGCGAGAACGGAAACGGCGGCTTGGTCTGGTATTTGCCGGCGATGATCAGCGTGTCGAAGAAATTCAATCCGACCGCTTCGACCTTGGCGACGACCTCGCCGGGCCCGGCGGCCGGCTCGGGGATATCCGCGAGCACGAGTTCGTCGGGGGTACCGAAGCGTTGGCAGAGGACGGCTTTCACGGGATACGGCTCGACGGTTGGCCGCCGCGATCGTCCGGACGGCGACGGCGGCGGGGGCCACGCGGCATTACAGCTTCCAGTTGCGCAGCCTCGGCGCCGGGCGCCGATCCGCCTTCACATTGCCGAATTCCGCACGCAGTCCATAGCGTCGAGGGCCGTGCTCTTTCAAGGTGCCAGCGTCACGGAGGTTGGGGCGATGACCGCCATTCGATTGGCAGCGACAGTAATCATCCTCGCATCACTGACGCCGGCTGCCTTCGCGCAGCAGCCCGCGAAGCCAGCCGCCGCCCCGCAGCACGCCAAGCCTCCCGCCGCCCAGCCGGGGAAATCCGCAGCGACCGCAGCGGCACCCGCGGGCGACGCCCAGCCGACCCTGCTCGGCCAGTACGGCGATTGGGGCGCCTATACCGCCTCGCCCGGCGGCAAGAAGGTCTGCTTTGCGCTCGGCAAGCCCAAGACGACCAAGACCGACCCTCCCGGCCGCAGCCGTGACCCGGCCTATGTCTTCGTTTCGACCCGGCCCGCCGAGAACGTGAAGAACGAGGTGTCGATCATCATCGGCTATCCGTTCAAGACCAGCTCGGACGCGACCGCCGAGATCGGCAGCACCAAGTTCGCGATGTACACCCAGAACGACGGCGCCTGGATCAAGAACGTCGCCGAGGAGGCGCGCATGATCGAGGCCATGCGCAAGGGCGCCGACCTGACGGTGAAGGGCACCTCGGGCCGCGGCGCGCAGTCGACCGATCAATATTCGCTCAAGGGCCTCTCCCAGGCGCTCGACAAGGTCGAGCAGGAGTGCAAATAGCGCTCGCCTCGCGAGACGCCTCGCGTCGGCGGCTCGAGCAGACGTTAGTCATTCCATAACCGCGAGCGTGTCTTTATCGGCGACAGCCGTGTTGAGGGATGCCGGACCGCCGCCGTGCGGCGGACGCAATGACCGCCGAAAGACCACCATGATCAGTGCCGACGTCGGCCGCAGGTGCCTGCTTGCCGCGCTGCTG
>JBAUOM010000170.1:0-3892 GCA_049579765.1 Xanthobacteraceae bacterium | reverse complement strand
CGCGCTGGCACCGCCGCCGGCGACGCCCGACGCGCGCGCCGAGGCGGAACGGCTGGAGCTCGTTCGCGCGTTGGAGATTCTCTACGCGCTCAACGAGCGGCCCCTGGTCATTACGCTCATGGCAGGCCTCGGCGACACGCTCGACGACGTCGGCACGCTCTCCGCGCTCGGCCAGTTGGCGGAGCAGTACCATGATGCGCGCGGGATGCTGCATCTCGGCAAGGCGGCGCTGGCGCGCGGCCTGCCGCTCGACTACTACGCGTTCCCCACGGTCGGCGTACCGCGCTATTCGCCGATCGCCCCGGATATCGGCAACGCGATGCTGTTCGGCATCATTCGCCAGGAGAGCGCATTCAATCCGGCCGACTGGTCGAGCGCCCAGGCGATGGGTCTGATGCAGGTGACGCCGGAGGCCGGACGGGATACCTGCAAACGCTTCGACTGCAAGTACGACGTCAAACGTCTCAGGAACGATTCGCCTTACAACCTGCAAGTGGGCGCGGCCGAGCTCGCCGGCCTGATGGAGGACTATCGCGGCAACTACGCCCTGGTGTTCGCCGGCTACAATGCCGGCCGCGGGCGGGTGCGGGACTGGATCGCGCAGTTCGGCGATCCGCGCGACCCGAAGGTCGATCCCATCGACTGGGTCGAGCGCATCCCGTTCATGGAAACCCGCAACTACGTGCAGCGGGTGATGGAGAACGTGCAGGTCTATCGCACGCACTTCGAGAACGACGCGCCGCTCACCATCGACGCCGACCTGCGGCGCGGCTTGCGGCGCGAGATGCGGCAGGACGCAGAGGCGCACTGAGCGAAGCGCTATCCTCGCTTGTCGGGCTTCGATACGCGCCCCGATTCGATCCGGCTCCGCGATCTTGCGGCACGGCGGTGACAGACCGCATCACGCCCCGCTTCCGGGACGCCGCGAAGCGGGCTTGACCCGCGGGCCACTCTCTTCGCGAGAGCGCGTTGCGCAGCAGATGGATTGCATCGGCTTGGCTTTGCCCGATTTCCGCAATATCGACAGCCACGAGTCGGGTAAACCCGACTTGCGATGTCAAGCCCGCAATGACGACGAGCTGTGATCGGCCGCGGCCGAGTCGAGGTTACTGCCGCGCAAGCCCGGCGGCCTCGCGCACGGCGTCCCAGCGCGCGTACTCGTTCGCCATGTGCCGGCCGAAGGCTTCCGGGCTGGAACCGTGCACGACGACGCCGGCCTTGATCAGGCGCTGCTGCACCACCTCGTCGGCGAGGCTGTCGTTGATCGTCTTGTTGAGCCTGGCGATGACGGCGGGCGGAACGCCGCGCGGCGCGAACACGCCGTACCAGGTGGTCACGTCGTAGCCGGGCAAGAGGCCGGATTCGATCGCCGCCGGCACGCTGGGCACCGCCGGGAAGCGGTCCTTGCCGGTCACCGCCAGCGCCTTGAGCTCGCCGGATCGCACCGGCCCGAGCACGGCCGACACCGTGGCGAACAGCACGTCGACCTGCCTGCCGAGCACGGCGGAGATCGCCTCCGGTGAGGCGCGGAACGGCACGTGCAGGACGTTCACGCCGGCGGTCTGCCTGAACAGCTCGGCGGTGAGATGCAGGGTGCCGCCGAAACCGGGGCTCGCGAACGAGATCCTGCCGGGATTGGCCTTGGCGACCGCGATCAGCTCCTTCACGTCGTTGGCCGGGAAGTCGGGGCGGGTGACGATGATCGAGCCGGCGGTGGCGATCTGCGACACCGGATCGAATGCCGTCAGCGTATCGTAGCGCAACGACTTGTTCATGACCGCGGCGATGATTTGGCCGGCGGTCATGATGCCGAGCGTGTAGCCGTCCCTGTCGGCGTGGGCGACGACTTCGTTGCCGAGCGTGCCGGCGGCGCCCGGTCGGTTCTCGATCACCACCGGCTGGCCGAGCCGCTCCTGCATCGCTTGCGCGATGATGCGTCCGATGAGGTCGGCGCCGCCGCCGGGCCCGAACGCAACGACCATGCGGATGGGCCGCTGCGGCCAGTCCTGCGCCGCCGCATCGACCATGGCGCCGAGCAGTCCGGCGGCCGCGGATAGGGCGAGAAGCCCGCGTCGGGTCAACACGTGTTCCCTCCCTCGCGTCCCGGCCACAACGCACCATCGTTCAGGCGGCGGGCCGCTTTCTCATCGTTCCAGTTCATCCCTAGATGTGAACTTTCGCGAGGTTGTTGTCCATTCGGCCGCGACCGGCAACGCTGATCTCGCCGGACCGAAACGGCTTACGCGGGCATGGAGCGCCTGCGCAATCGATCCAGCGCCCCATCATGTGATGGGCGGGACGCTGCGGTGCGTGGGACGCCGCAACCGGCCCGTTGCACAACCGTCCGGGCGGGGACACATGGACCGAGCGAGGGACGTCGTCCCGAGCTAACCGTGGTCCAAATAATCAGGGCAGGTCACCAGCATACGGAGCAAGCACATGCCTCAACCGGAACGGTTTGAAACCCTTATCCTTGGCAGTGGAACGGGTGGCAAGCTCCTGGCTTGGCACATGGCGCGATCCGGCCGACGCACTGCCATCGTGGAGCGGCGGTGGATCGGCGGCTCCTGTCCCAATATCGCCTGCCTGCCCAGCAAGAACGAGATTTGGAGCGCGGAGGTCGCACATCTGGCGCGCAACGGCACGCAGTACGGCACGATGACCGGACCCGTCGCGATCGACATGACGAAGGTTCGCCAGCGCAAGCGCGACATGGTCGAACGCCAGGTTGCCAAGCATTTGCAGAACTACAAGGAGAGCGGCGCCGAATTGATCATGGGATCCGGACGTTTCGTCGCGCCGAAAACGCTCGAGGTGCGCCTGAACGACGGCGGGACGCGCGTGCTGGCCGGCGACCGGGTCTTTCTCAACGTCGGAACGCACGCGTCCATTCCGAGCGTTCCCGGTCTCGCGGCCGCCCGACCGCTCACGCACATCGAGGCGCTGGAGCTCGATTACGTGCCGGCCCATCTGATCGTGCTCGGGGGCGGCTATGTCGGTCTCGAAATGGCCCAGGCTTACTGTCGCTTCGGCAGCCGCGTGACGATCATCGAGCACGGGCCTCAGCTCATGGGCCGCGAGGACCCCGACGTCGCGGACGAGATGCAGCGGATTCTCTTCGGCGAAGGCATACAGGTTCTAACGGCCGCAGAGATTCTCGATGTGCGCGGCAACTCCGGAGAGAAAGTCGACCTTGCCGTGCGCACCGCTGGCGGCGAGCGAAGCGTCGAGGGCAGCGACCTCCTGGTCGCGGCGGGGCGCATTCCGAACACCGCCGGGATCGGGCTCGAGGAGGCCGGCGTCGCGTTGGACGATCGCGGCTACATCCGCGTCAATGAGCGGCTGGAGACGAGCGCTTCCGAAGTCTGGGCCATCGGGGAATGCGCCGGGAGCCCGCAGTTCACGCACGTATCGGAGGACGACTTCCGGATCATCAGAGACAACCTGGCCGGAGCGCAGCGGAGCACGCGTAATCGGTTGGTTCCCTACTGCATGTTCACGGATCCTCCGCTCGCCCGCGTGGGACTGAGCGAACGCGAGGCGGAGCTGCAAGGCGCCAGGGCGCGAATCGCGAAACTGCCGACGAGCGCCGTGCTGCGGGCGCAGGCGACGGGCGAAGCTCGAGGCTTGATGAGGTTCTTGTCGCGGCGAGCGACGACCGCGTGCTCGGCTTCACGATGATCGGCGCCGATGCCGGGGAAGTCATGGCCACCGTGCAAATGGCGATGCTCGCAGATCTGCCGTATCCGAAGCTTCGCGACGCCATCCTCGCGCACCCCACGATGGCCGAGGGGCTCGGCCCGCTGTTCTCGAATGTGCCGCCTCGTTCCGTGCAGCAGGTCGCGCCGAAAAGTACGTCGCTCGGGGTTTGATGCCCCGCGTTGAATGGATT
>JBAUOM010000169.1:0-1779 GCA_049579765.1 Xanthobacteraceae bacterium | reverse complement strand
GCCGAATCGTCTTCTCGTCGATCATGCGACCGACCTACACCCGCTCACCTAGAACCTGAATCCCCCAAGCCCGAGTCACTCCGCCGCAGGACCGGGATTGCGATTCAGTTATTGCTCGGAGTGTCCTTAGCATCTGCGAGTGCATGGATCTTCGTGTTGCGCCCTCCTCGCGAACGGCCCACAGCCTGCTTTTTCTCCCCCCTTATGGATGGCCCGCCCCTCCCAGCTGACCTGCTACGGCTAAGGGGGGCGATTCGGACCAAAAGGAGGCCTTCCATGGATATCGCCGTTCTCGGAATCGATCTGGGCAAGAACAGCTGCAGCGTTGTTGGGCTTGACGGCTCTGGCAAAGTCACTCTGCGTCGTCGTATGCAACGCAAGACCATCGTGGCACTGACCTCAAAAGTGACGCCCTGCATCATTGCAATGGAAGCCTGTTGCGGGGCCCATCATCTTGGACGAGTTCTCTCGGCGCAAGGACACACAGTGCGGCTGATGTCGCCTGAGTACGTGCGGCCTTACGTCAAGGCACAGAAGAATGACGATCGAGATGCCGAGGCGATTGCCGAAGCGGCAACACGGCCGACCATGCGTTTCGTTGGGCTTAAAAGCGAGGAACAGTTAGACATGCAAACCCTGCATCGCGCTCGCGATCGGGCAGTGGCTGAACGGACATCATTGATGAACCAATTACGCGCTGTTCTGCTCGAACGCGGCGTCATCGTGCCGCAAGGTCGGGCTAAATTGAGACTTCGGGTCAGTGAGCTTCTCCAGCAATCTCCTGAGCAAATAAGCCCGCGTATCCGCCTTTTGATTGAGGATATGCTAATGCGGTGGCAGGCGCTCGATGAAAGGATCGCAGGTTTCGACGGCGAGTTCGTAGCAGAGTTGAAACGCGATGAGGCTGCTCGGCGACTGACCAGCATTCCAGGCATCGGTGCCCTGAATGCAACTGCCCTCGTCGCTGCGGTCGGTGACGCGCACACCTTCGCACGCGGCCGCAATCTCGCTGCCTGGCTTGGGCTCGTCCCCCGGCAGGCGACGACAGGGGGCAGGCCTCGGCTACTCGGCATCACCAAACGCGGTAGCAAATACTTGCGCAAGATGCTGATCCAAGGCGCTCGCTCAGCATTGCCAACCTTGAGCCGAAGCAACACCCGCCTCGGTCAGTGGCTGCGCGGTCTGCTTGCGAGAGCTCATTCCAATACGGTTGTTGTCGCGCTTGCCGCCAAGATGGCGCGCACCGTCTGGGCGCTCTTGCGCTACGGCACAACGTTCGAGCCGCGAGCAATCGCTCTTTGACTCCACGAATGGTCGGCTTCCGTTAGCAGCCGATCACTGATGTCTGCGGGTGGTTGAGGAAGATGGCCTGACAGTCGATCGGCGTTCTGCAAACCTATGGCTGAAAATGGCACCTCGATGCCGTCCCCCTTATGACGACCGGAACGCGCGGATCTCCATCTTGGCCAACGGCATAGCTGAAAGGCCGGATACGTTTGTGCAGACTGTTTGTGCCTACTGAAAAACCACTTGCCGACGGGGCGGGCCATACGTTTCCGCCGGATGCTGAGCGGTGTGCTTTGACGTGCGTCGAGTCGATCATCTGGGTATCCGCCGACCGTCCACGCCCAGCCAACTCCCGGAACAGGTTCTCCCAGATGCCGCGCTGCGCCCAGCGTACGAAGCGGTTGTAGATCGTCGTATACGGGCCATAGGCTTCCGGACAATCGCACCAACGGCAGCCGCTCTTGAGCACATGCACGATGCCGCTGATGACGC
>JBAUOM010000168.1:0-38616 GCA_049579765.1 Xanthobacteraceae bacterium | reverse complement strand
AACTTCTTCTGCAAGCTGAAGCAGTTCCGCGCCATCGCAACGCGTTACGACAAGCGTGCTATAAATTTCCTCGCAGGTATCTATGCCACCTCTATCCTCATTTGGCTCAATTGAGGACAGGCCTTAGCACGAAGCAGACGCGCGCCAGCGGCAGCGGAATCAGAACGGGTCGTCCTGCAAGCGCGGCTATCGACACGGTCAGCATCGAGCCCGAGACGAGGCCGCCGGGAAAGCCGATGAGATAGAACCCCACTCCGCCGGCCGCCGCGATGAGCAGCGTCTCCGCAACATGCACAAGCTTGCGTGGGGCACGAAACAAGGGGGGCATCGAAGAAATCCGGACGCTCGGGTCGCACGACAAGCCGCGTCCCGCCGTCCGCTCTCGCCCATGATCCATGCCGCGTGCGGCAAGCCGCGTCAAATCGTTGGTGTCGGCCAACTGACCGGCCCCCGCAGCTGCAAACCGCACTTCTCATCGCCGCGCCGGAACGTGGACCACGGCGATGGCGTAGGTGCCGACAATTCACCAAGGCCCCTTTTCGACGCGCGAGGGCCGGACGAGAGATATTCTCGACCGGTCGTTCATCCGTTAGGATAAGATTGCCGGCTGGCGCCGCTAGGATGCGAAACTATGCTGCAAGGCTGGGTCGTCATCGCCTTCGCGCTCGGCTATATCGGCCTTTTGTTCGTGATCGCCAGCTATGGGGATCGCACGCGTCGGTTCGGACGCGAAGGCCGATCGCGGCGTTTTATCTATCCGCTGTCGCTGGCGATCTATTGCACGTCATGGACGTTCTTCGGCTCGGTCGGGCTCGCCTCTCGCACCGGCTTCGATTTCTTGCCGATCTATGTGGGGCCGATCCTGGTCATCGGGCTCTGCTCGCCGTTGATCATGCGCATCGTGCGACTCGCCAAGACGCAGAACATCACGTCGATCGCCGACTTCATCGCCGCGCGCTACGGCAAAGCCCAGACCGTCGCTGGCACGGTGGCACTGATCGCGATAATCGGCACGATTCCCTACATCGCGCTTCAGCTCAAAGCGGTTTCCTCCTCCCTGACCACGATCCTGGTGCATATCGGACCCGCAAGCGGCGCAATGCAGCCGGTGCTGGGCGACATCGCGCTCTATGTCGCAGTGGCGATGGCGATCTTCGCCGTGTTGTTCGGCACTCGTCATATCGATGCCACCGAGCATCAGGATGGACTCATGCTGGCGATAGCAACCGAGTCGATCGTCAAGCTCGTGGCTTTCGTGGGGGTCGGCGTTTTCGTCACCTTCTGGATGTTCGACGGGCCGGTTGCGCTCTTTGCCCAGGCACTCCAACGGCCGGCCACGACCGCCGTACTCACCAGCCAGCCAGCCGTCGGCACGCTGCTCGCGATGACGCTGCTCTCGGTGTTCGCCATCGTGCTGCTCCCGCGGCAGTTCCACGTCACCGTCGTCGAGAACAACAGCGAGGACGAGATCAGGCGCGCCGCCTGGCTCTTCCCGCTCTACCTCGTGCTGATCAATCTGTTCGTGGTGCCGATCGCATTGGCAGGCCTGCTCACCTTCGCGCCCGGTCAGGTCGACAGCGACATGTTCGTCCTCGCCCTTCCATTGGCGGCGCATTCCGACCTGCTGACGATCGCAGCATTTGTCGGCGGCCTTTCGGCCGCGACCGCGATGGTGATCGTGGAGTCGGTGGCGCTTGCAATCATGGTGTCGAACGACATTCTCATGCCGTTCGTGCTACAGCGGCGCGAAGAACTGATCACCGGGCGTGAAAATGTCGGCGGCCTGCTGCTGATGGTCCGCCGGATGGCGATCTTCGTCATTCTTTTCCTTGCCTACGTATACTACCGCCTCGCGGGCGAGGCCCAGCTCGCCTCGATCGGACTGTTGTCTTTTGCTGCCGTTGCGCAGCTGGCGCCGGCATTTTTCGGCGGACTGATCTGGCGGCGAGGCACAGCGCGCGGTGCGCTGGCGGGAATGACACTCGGTATCCTCGCTTGGGCCTATACCCTGTTGTTGCCGAGTCTGGTGGATGCTGGCATCGTCGGACAAGGTCTGCTCTCGCATGGGCCGTGGGGACTGGTGCTGCTGCGTCCGCAGGCGCTCACCGGCCTCGACCTGCCGCCGCTCGCGCACGGCGTGATCTGGAGCCTTTCGCTCAATATCCTTGCCTATGTCGTGTTCTCGCTCGGGCGAGCGCCTTCCTCGATCGAGCGGCTGCAGGCCGATCTCTTCGTTCCCTCGCACCTGACGCCGATTCCGCCGAGCTTCCGGCTGTGGCGCTCCTCCGTGACGGTGGAGGAGTTGACGACGACTGTTGCTCGCTATCTCGGCGAGGAGCGTACCCGCACCTCTTTCGACAGCTACTCCATGACGCGCGGCATCAGCATCGATCAGAAAGCCGAGGCGGACTTTCAGCTCCTGCGCTATGCCGAGCATCTGCTCGCTTCGGCCATCGGCGCGGCCTCGTCCCGTCTGGTGCTCTCGCTGCTTCTGCGCAAGCGGACGGTGTCGACCAAGGCGGCGCTCAAACTTCTCGACGATGCCAACGCCGCCATCCACTACAACCGCGAGATTTTGCAGACCGCGCTCGACCACGTGCGCCAGGGCATTGCGGTGTTCGACAAGAGCCTGCACCTCGTCTGCTGGAACCGTCAGTTCGGCGAGATCCTCGCCTTGCCGCCGCAGCTCACCCGCGTCGGGACGGGTCTCGACGACATCCTGCGCTTTCATGCGGAGACCAAGACATCCAACAGGGACGCGGTCGATGCACTCGTGCGCGAAAGCCTCGCGCGCTACGTTGCAAGCAGCGAGCCGTTTCTTGAGCGCTTCGCCGAGCGTGATCTGGTGATGGAGGTACGTGCCAATCCGATGCCGGACGGCGGCATCGTCACGACCTTTACCGACATCACGCCAAGCGTGAAAGCTGCGGACGAACTCGAACGCGCGAACGAATCGTTGGAACGCCGGGTACGCGAGCGTACCGAGGAATTGACGCATCTCAATAGCGAGCTAGGCCGCGCCAAAGCCGAGGCCGAGCAGGCCAATATCTCCAAGACCCGCTTTCTCGCCGCCGCAAGCCACGATATCCTGCAGCCACTCAATGCCGCGCGCCTTTACGTCACCAGCTTGGTCGAGCGACAGGGCGGCGGCAATGACGCCCAGTTGGTCGGCAATATCGACGCCTCGCTAGACGCGGTGGAAGAAATATTCGGTGCGCTACTCGATATTTCCCGGCTTGATACCGGCGTAATGAAGCCCGAAATTGTCAGCTTCCGCATCGACGAACTTTTCCGCCAGCTCGAAGTCGAATTTGCGCCGCTGGCCCACGAGAAGGGATTGAAGCTGCAATTCGTCCCCAGTTCGCTCGGCGTGCAGTCCGACCGGCGTTTGTTGCGTCGGCTGCTGCAGAATCTTGTGTCCAACGCGATCAAATACACGCCCAAAGGCCGTGTGTTGGTGGGCTGCCGGCGCCGCCGGCGCCGGCTACGCATCGATGTCTATGACACCGGCCTCGGTATTCCGGCGTCCAAGAAACGCGCAATCTTCCAGGAATTCCACAGGCTCGACCGCGGCGCCAAGGTGGCGCGCGGATTGGGGCTCGGGCTCTCCATCGTGGAACGCATCGCGCGCGTTCTCGACCACAAGATCATTGTCCACTCTGCGGTCGGCCGTGGATCGCATTTTTCCGTCGAGGTGCCGCTCGCGGCCAGTTCTGCCCTGAGCCAGCAGCCACGCGTGGTGCGGCAGATTGACCGCGTGCCGCTTTCAGGCATCACGGTCGTGTGCATCGACAACGATCTGGCCATCCTCGACGGAATGGAAACGCTGCTCGCCGGCTGGGGTTGCCGCGTCCTCAAGGCGGCGGATCTCGGGGCGGCGGTCGCCGCCATTGCAGCAGCCAGGATCTCGCCCGACGGTCTGCTGGTGGATTACCATCTCGACGACGGCGACGGCATCGCCGCCATTACGGAGTTGCGCCGGCGCTTCGGTCCCGACCTCA
Organism: Xanthobacteraceae bacterium; assembly: GCA_049579765.1. Classification (GTDB taxonomy): domain Bacteria; phylum Pseudomonadota; class Alphaproteobacteria; order Rhizobiales; family Xanthobacteraceae; genus VAZQ01. The sequence goes on along the minus strand of JBAUOM010000168.1, from coordinate 34,615 downwards.
CGGCCATCCTCATCACCGCCGATCGCAGCCCCCACGTCCGTGAGGAGGCCCGCGCGAACGGCGTCCAGCTGCTCAACAAGCCGATCAAGCCGGCTGCACTGCGCGCGCTGCTGACGCAATGGCGCATGCAGCGGGTCGCGGCAGCGGAGTAGTTGCTTCATCCGCAGAGAACGTCGAGCGGAGCGGAGGCAAACCCTGGACTGCGTGCTTTGCCGACCCGATCATCACCCGCCCGGCCTCGAGCACGGAGCACCGAAGGGGTACGCGCCGACGCAATCCTCGGCGTATCAGTGCCCGGTGCCTGCGGCGTGCGGCCATTGGCCAAGCTCGATCTTCGATGCGGCGATCACCGCCTGGGTGCGGCTTTCGACGCCGAGCTTTTGCAGAATCGCTGAAACATGCGCCTTGACCGTCGCCTCCGAGACGCCGAGCTCGTAAGCAATCTGCTTGTTGAGCAGGCCCTCCGACAGCATCATCAGCACACGCACCTGTTGCGGCGTGAGCGACGCGAGCCGCGTCATCAGGTCGGCCGTCCCGGCATCCGAGCGGGCCCCGAGATCGATATCGGGGGGCGCCCAGACGCCGCCCTCGAACACGCGGGCGACCGCCGTGCGCATGACATCGATGCCCAGCGTCTTGGGGATGAAACCCGACGCTCCGAAGTCCATGCAGCGGCGGATGACCCCGGGATCGTCGTTGGCGGAAACGACGACGATCGGCACGCTCGGATACTGCGCACGCAGATACATCAGCCCGGAAAACCCGCGGACACCAGGCATGGTCAGATCGAGCAAAATGAGATCGACCTCCCCGCCGCGCTCCAGCAGCCTTGCGACATCGTCGAACGATCCCGCCTCGGCAATCTCCACGTGCTCGAACAGACCGGAGACCGCCTCCCGCAATGCCCCGCGAAACAACGGATGGTCATCAGCGATGACCAAGCGTGCCGATTCGCCGACCCGCTTCATCTCCTCCTCGATATCTTTCTTGGGCCGACATTTGGCCACTGCCGCAAGAACTAGCACAGTTTCCGCCGCTTGTTCACAGCGCGGCGGCGCCATCGACCGTGGTCGGCACTCTGCTGTCAACTGCGTGTCCGTCCCTCAACCCCACCGTCGCGCCGCGTGTGTCGGGGCCGTGGGTTCCCGGCCGGCGGCTATCGGCGGTGCAATGCACCATGGCCCTCGTCGCCACGTCACTCCAAGGCCCCGCTTGAAGCATTCTGGCCGCGCTTCTGTTGCGGGACACGGGCCGATCAGGATCACTGCCTGCTGCCGATGAATTGCAGCACCACTTCGCGGATATGGGGCTGTGCGCGATGCTCGAAGACGTAGATGCCTTGCCAGATGCCGAGAGCTGGCTCTCCGTCGATCACGGGGACTTGGAGCGACACACCCGTCAGCATGGTCTTTACATGCGCCGGCATGTCATCAGGGCCTTCGATATCGTGAACCCAGCCTGCATTGGCAGGAGCGAGGCGATCGAGCGCGCTCGTCAGATCCACGCGCACATCCGGATCGGCATTTTCCTGGATGACGAGAGAGGCCGAGGTGTGGCGGATAAAGATGAAGAGTGCACCGTGCTTCGCCGCGGACTGCAGAATGAACCGGGCCACTTCGCGCGTGATCTCGACAAGGCCCTGCCCACTAGTCTCGACCGCGAGCGTTGCGGTCGCGATGATCTCGGGCGCCACGGTGACGGCAGCAGACAATGGACCGCTCACGGGTACCTCGCCGCGGCCATCGTTCAGGTCTTCTTCAGCATGTCTTTCTGGAGCGACACGATCATCTCGACGAGTCGGCGCCAGACCTTCTCGACGAAACTCATGACCTTGTCGAGTTCGGCATCGTTCGGCAACGCCAGCCGCGGTTCATCCGGCTTTGCCGCCGGCGGCTCCGACTTAACGGCGCCCGGCAACGGCAGATTGCGTGCGATGAGCTCCTTCTTGAGCGCGGCGTTCTCACCCTGCAGACGACCGATCTCGGCCTCGAGCGCCGAACGTTCGTCCGCCGCCGCCTGGCAAGACCATCCTACCGAACCGCGTCTGCAGATCGACACTTGGCCGGTGCGCCCATCAAGCCGCAGATAGCCATCGTCGATGCGGTTGAAGCTGTACCGCGTGTCGTCGCTCTCGGGCGGTGAACTTTGCGCCCATGCCGCCGTAACCGCGACGCCGAGCGCGGCAACGATGAGGGAAGCGAGGCGGATCATGGAATCTCTCCTTGCGTGGCCCGTGGCCATGGCACGGCATCGGCACAATGGCGGCGGGCCGGAAACCTGCACCATGCAAATCACGAGATTATCACCATCATCCGGTCAAGGAACCGCCACGAGGCGATCGCGCGCCCCCGCGAACCCTTGTCGACGACCGGCACATCGCCTCGAAAGGGTGCGCTGGCGCCCCGCCGCAGTCGAAGGTTTTTCTTTCGTTTTCAACATCTTGCACCCCATCCGCCGATTCTTGACTCGCGTAGAGCCACTCAGTATGGTCCGGCCGGCCTTGGGGCGGCGGAACTGTTACGATCCTGCCTGGACCGCCGCGAGTGTCGAAAGCATGGCCGACGACGCACGCGGGAGAGGTGATCGCGAACAACCACCGGCTGACGAGGCGGCGCTCTCCGCGAGGCTCAAGCGTCTCGGTGAACGGCTCGGCCGCGTCCATCCCGACCGTCCCTCCGAAACTAGCCCGGGTCGAAATCCGACCGCCGATCCATCGGCGATCGCGCGCGGCTTTCGGCTGTCGACTGAGCTCGTCGCCGGCGTATTGCTCGGTGCGGCCATCGGATGGCTGATCGATCGTTGGCTGGGAAGCACGCCCTGGGGGATGATCTTGTTCTTGCTGCTCGGCTTCGCGGCGGGTGTTCTCAACGTGATGCGGGCGGCGGGGGTGGTTCCGAGCAAGACCTTGGACCCGCCGGATTCGAGATGATGAAGAAGACCGCGCCCTGAGATCGGCGCGTCGGGCAGTGAGGACGAAGGACTGGTCATGGATCCCATCCACCAGTTTGAGATAAAGAATCTGTTTCCGATCGCTCGCATCGGCGGGATGGAAATCGCTTTCACGAATTCGGCGCTGTTCATGGTGATCGGGCTCGCGCTCATTCTCCTGCTGATGCTCGGCGCCACCCGTTCGCGCGCACTGGTGCCGGGGCGGCTGCAGGCGGTCGCAGAAATGTCATATGAGTTCGTCGCGAACACGCTAAGAAGCACCGCCGGCACGGAGGGCATGAAATTCTTTCCGCTCGTGTTCTCGATTTTCATGTTCATCCTCGTGCTCAACGTAATGGGCATTATCCCGTATACTTTCACGGTCACCAGCCACATCATCATCACGGTTGCTTTCGCTCTGCTCGTCTTCCTCACCGTGGTGGTCTACGGTTTCTGGAAGCACGGCCTGCATTTCCTCAGACTTTTCGTGCCGAGCGGAATTCCGATTTATATCCTGCCGCTGGTGACATTCATCGAGGTGCTTTCGTTCCTCTCGCGGCCCGTTTCGCATAGCGTTCGGCTTTTCGCCAACATGCTTGCCGGGCACATCACTTTGAAAGTGTTCGGCGGCTTCGTGACCATGCTGGGCGCGCTTGGGTTTCTCGGCTGGCTCGGCGCGATCCTGCCGTTGGGTCTCACCGTCGCGCTGACGGCGCTGGAGCTGTTGGTGGCATTCCTGCAAGCCTATGTCTTCGCAATCCTTACCTGCATCTATCTCAATGATGCAATTCACCCAGGTCACTAACGCGTCGCCCATCAAAACTCGAAAGGAGCTCTACCCATGGATCCGCAAGCTGCAAAAATGATCGGTGCCGGCATCGCCTGTATCGGCATGGGCGGCGCCGGCGTAGGCGTTGGCACGATTTTCGGGCACTACCTTGCCGCGGCTCTCCGCAATCCGTCGGCCGCGCAGGGTCAGTTCGGCAATCTCATTTTCGGCTTCGCGGTCACCGAGGCGCTCGGCATCTTCTCGCTGTTGATCGCGCTATTGCTGCTATTCGCGCTTTAGTAACTATCTGACCTTTGGTCCCAAGCGGCGGCGGTGTTACACCGCTGTGCGGGCTAGGAGCTGGCGATGGCTCAAGACAGCGCGCAACCAGTTGTCTCGGTCGAGCATATTCCTGCGACCGAGCATGGTCGTGGCTTTCCGCCGTTCGACCCGCATACTTTCGCCTCGCAACTGTTCTGGCTGACGCTGACCTTCGTCACACTTTATCTGTTGTTGTCGCGGCTCGCGCTGCCACGTATCGCCTCGATCCTTGATGCGCGCCGCCAGCATGTCGAAAACGACCTTGCGGCGGCGCAGCGCCTCAAGGAGGCATCCGATGCCGCCATCGCAGCCCATGAGAAGGCGTTGGCCGAGGCACGAGCACGCGCGCAAACGCTCGCCAACGAGACGCGCGAGAAGGCGGCGGCAGAGGCCGAATCACGTCGCAGAGATGTGGATGCGAAGCTCAATGCGCGTATCGTGGAAGCGGAGAAGGCGATTGCCGCGACGCGCACAGCGGCCATGGCGAACGTGCACAGGATCGCCAGCGATACAGCCCCCGCGATCGTCGAACGGCTGATCGGCATCGCGCCGGAGGACAAAGACGTCGCCGAAGCCGTCAGCGACGCGCTCAAGCGCTGAGGACACCGATGTTCGTAGCTGAATTCTGGGTGGCCATCTCCTTCCTAATCTTCGTCGGCATTCTCGCGTATCTCGGCGTGCACCGGCGGCTGGTGAAGAGCCTCGATGAGCGGCGAGACCGCATCAGAACGGAGATCGAGGAGGCGCGTCGGCTCAAGGCGGAAGCCGAGGCGCTGCTCGCCACCTATCAACGCAAGCAACACGAAGCCGAGCATGAAGCGCAAGCAATCATCGCCAGCGCCAAGGCCGAGGCCGAGCGGCTCGCAACCGAGGCCGGGACCAAGATCGAGGAGTTCGTCGCGCGACACACAAAAATGGCGGAGAGCAAGATCGCTCAGGCGGAAGCTCAGGCGCTCGCCGATGTGCGCGCTGCCGCCGCCGAGGCTGCCGCCGCCGCGGCCGAAATGATTCTCTCTCGTACCGTCAAGGACAAAATCGCCGACGATCTGATCGCCAAGGGTATCGCCGACGTCAAGGGCAAGCTCAACTAGGCCGTTTCGCCGCGCGCCCTCAGCCGGAAACGGCGTTCCGCCTTGTTTGCTCGCACAGCGAATAACCTGTGCAAAAAAGCCTCCCGCGGCGAGGCGCCCGACTTTTGCCATCTGCACAGGCTTCCTTTTGCCGGCGTCGTGATTCGATGGCGCAATCAAATGCGGTGCCGGAGGGCGCGCTGGCGCGGCGGTTGGTGCTCATTTTCGATTGCAACGGAGTGCTGGTCGATAGCGAACCGATCGCTGCGGCGGTCGCTGCGGAAGAGTTTGCTCGCGCCGGAATCCCGCTCACAGCCGAACTGGTAGCACGCTATTTTTCCGGGCGCCGCCCGGCGGACATGTTTGCGATTGTCGAGGCGAAGACCGGCTGCAAGCTGCCGGCGAATTTCGGCGCCCACGTCGCGGCCACAACATTGAAACGCCTCCAAACTGAGCTTCGTGCCATGCCGCACGCGAGCCGCGCACTGACTTGGCTGCGCGGGCCAAAATGCGTGGCGTCGTCCTCGCCCTGCAACCGCGTCCGCACCAGCTTGGAGATTACGGGGCTCGCACGGTTTTTCGATTTCATATTTTCCGCAGCCGACGTACCGCATGGCAAGCCAGCGCCCGATCTCTTCCGGCACGCCGCATCGCGCATGGGCGTTCAAGCTTCGGACTGCATCGTAATCGAGGATTCCCCGGCTGGGGTGACCGCCGCCGCCGCCGCAGGCATGACCTCGGTCGGATTCGTGGGAGGCAGCCATGCGAATGCGCAACTGGGCGAGCTGCTCATGCGAGCAGGTGCTCAGACGATCGTTGCCGACCTGCGACATTTGAAGAGCGCGGTGGTCGCGATCCGCGGTTGGTAAGTCGGACGCGGCAAGCTCATTGCTGCCGGGGCGCGGGCTTTTTCCCGCTCTTCGCAGGCCTCTTCTGGTTCTTGTCGCCGATTTCGTCGAAGCCGACATAGATGACGTAAGCCTCGAGTTCCGAGTTCGACGGAAGCGGGAAGCTCAATCCTTCCTCGACATCGACGAACTGCACGTGAGTTTGACCGGGTGCAACGGTCACGGGAAACCGCTTGAATTTCGTCGCGATGGTCTGCGGCTGCGGACCTTCTCGGACCACCGCATAGCGCAGCGGAACATCGATTTGGCCTGGCGTCCCCATCGGTCCAAGTATGACGCGGCCCTGAACGCCGACCTTGACGGACATGGTGCCGGCCTGCACCAGGCACTCGCGCGCGGTCTGACCAAAGGAAAGTTGATAACGCAGATCGCCCGCCGTCGGTTGAGCGCTCTTCGCGGCAACCTCCAAGGTCGATGCCCCGGTCCGAATGTCGACGCCAGGGCACTCAATGTCCGGCGCCGAAGGCGTGGGCGATGCTGGTTGGGTGACACCCGGCTTAGCGCCGGAGAAAAGGTTGGCGAAGCGGGTGCTGAGCGAGGGCGAGTTATCGGATGATACGATGCTGGAGGCCCATGAGCAGCCCGACAAGGCCGCTGCGCTCATCAGCACTACCACGACGCGGCTGCCGCCGCGCTTTCGCTCGTCGTCACGCCCCGGCCACATTGAAATTACTCAGCTTTTTCCCGACCAGCCGTCTTTCCCGACGGGGTTATACCAGTCAAACCATGGCGACCCCAAGGCGGGACGGCGCTAAGGCCCGGGGTCTTCTTTTAGCCGCGCATATAGCAGGTGGTCCTGCCAGACGCCGTCGATGCAAAGATATTGACGGGCAAAGCCCTCGCGCTTGAAACCGGTTTTCTCCAAGAGCCGGATCGACGCAATATTAGCCGGGATGCACGCGGCTTCGATTCGGTGCAGCCTCAGTGTACCGAAAGCGAACGGAATCACGGCATTGACGGCGGCTGTCATGTGCCCTTGGCGCGCATAGGCCGCGCCCATCCAATAGCCGAGGCTGCCCGCCTGGGCGCACCCTCGGCGGATATTGGCCAACGTCAATCCGCCGACGAGCACATCGTCATACTTGCGGAACACGAAAAAGGCATAAGCCAGATCGCTCCGCTGGTCCTCCGAATAACGCTTGATGCGGCGGCGAAAGGAAGCGCGCGTCAGGTCGTCGGCGGGCCAAGTCGGCTCCCACGGCGTCAGGAAGTCGCGACTCGCCTGGCGCAGCGCCGCCCACTCCGGGCAATCCGACATCTGCGGCGGTCGCAGAACAACTCCCTCGCCCGCGATCGCAGGCATGAGGTCGGCAGAGCTGACTGTGCGAAAGAATGCCATGGTGAACAGCTATCAGACGACACCGGACGGACGAGAGAGAATAGATGCCTTCGCCTCGTCCGTCGTCGGTGATCCGATTCACGCGGCCCGGCGGACAAGACTGTCGGCGATCGTGGCGGCGCTTTCAAGCCCACTGCCGGGGCCGAGTGCAGCGACCGCGGGACGTCCGCGCGCGATCAGCGCACGGCCTGCGGCGCGGGCGCTCTCGACCGTAACAGCCTCGATCTTTCCGACCAGCTCATCAAGCGGAATCGGGCGGCCCCAGTGAAGCATCTGCCGCGCAAGTTGCTCGGCACGCGCGCTCGAACTCTCGAGCGCCATCAGAAGGCCGGCTTTCATCTGCGCCTTTGCGCGCGCGACTTCCGCCTCATTGATGGTCCCGGCCGCGCCGTCGATCTCGTCCACCACGACGCGCATCAACTCCGCTACATCGGTAGCATCGGTGCCGGCATAGAGGCCGAACATCCCTATATCCGAATAAGGCGCATGGAAGGCGTAGATCGCGTAGCAGAGGCCGCGCTGCTCGCGCACCTCCTGGAACAGGCGGGAGGACATGCCGCCGCCGAGCACGCTCGTGAAAACCTGGAGGCTGTAGAGGTTCGGATCACGCTGCGGCAACCCCTGCATGGCGAGCGCGATGTGGACTTGTTCGAGATCGCGGGTCTCGATGCGCGAGCCGCCGATGAAGCGCGCGGGCTCGGGTACCGGCGCCCGCGGACCGGTGAAACTGCCGAACAACCGTTCGACCTCCTCCACCACGGCGTGATGCTCGACCGCGCCCGTCGCTGCGACCACCATCTCGGGGCCTCGATAGTTGCGCGCGAGATAGCCGGCGAGCCGGCCGCGATCGAACGAACGTACCGTGGTCGGCGTGCCGAGAATCGACCGGCCGATCGGCTGGCCAGCGAATGCGGTCTCCTGCAGCCTGTCCCAGATCAGATCGTCAGGGGTATCCTCGGCGGCACCAATCTCCTGCACGATGACGTTCTGCTCGCGGCGAAGCTCCTCGGGATCGAAGCAAGGATCGGCGAGGATGTCGGAGAGTACATCGAGAGCCAACGGCACGTCGGCGCGCAGGACGCGCGCATAGTAGGCGGTCATCTCGACCGATGTTGCGGCGTTGAGATCTCCCCCCACCGCCTCGATCTCCTCGGCGATTTGACGGGCCGAGCGCCGCGACGTGCCCTTGAAGGCCATGTGCTCGAGTAGGTGCGAGATACCATGCTCGTCGGGCCGCTCGTCGCGGCTGCCGGAACCTACCCAGACCCCGAGCGCGGCGGTCTCCAGATGCGGCATCGCGTCGGTCACGACGGCAAGGTCCGTGGAAAGGCGCGTGACTTCGACGCTCATGCGGCAGCTCCTTCGTGCGCGGCTCGACTGACAGACAGGATGTGACGCTCGACCGCGATCTGATCGACCGGCAGCGTAGTGACGCGCTCAGGTCGTTGGGCGAGGTCGGCGAGCCATTCGGGAAGCGGCGGCCGTACGCCGCAGGCTGCCTCGACGGCATCGGGGAACTTGGCCGGATGGGCGGTACCGAGTACCACCATCGGGATCGATGGATCGCGGCTTTCCTTCTCGGCGACGGCAACGCCCACGGCGGTGTGCGGATCGATGACGTGCCCGGTTTCCCGCAGCGTGGTGCGGATGCTCGCTGCGGTCTCGTCCTCGTCGGCGCGGTCGGCGGAAAATACGGCGCGTATCTCCATGAGCGCACGCGCCGAGAGCGCGAATCGGCCGGACTGGGCGAGCGAAGCCATCAGTGCGCGCATTACGGCAGCATCGCGATCGTGGACCTCGAACATCAGCCGCTCGAAATTCGACGCCACCTGGATGTCCATGGATGGCGAGGATGTGGCTACGACCTCGCGCAGCTCATAGCTGCCGGTCGCGACCGTGCGGACGAGGATGTCGTTGACGTTGGTGGCGATCACCAGACGGTCGATGGGCAGGCCCAAGCGGAGGGCGACATATCCCGCATAGATGTCGCCGAAATTACCCGTCGGCACGGTGAATGCGACCTTGCGCCGCGGCGAGCCGAGCGCGACGGCGGCGGTGAAATAATACACCGCCTGCGCGACAATACGTGCCCAGTTGATGGAATTCACACCCGCGAGCCGGGCCTGATCGCGGAAGCCGTGATGGTTGAACATTCCCTTCACGATTGCCTGACAATCATCGAATGTACCTTCGATCGCCAAGGCGTGGACATTGTCCTCCAGCGCGGTCGTCATCATCCGCCGCTGCACGTCGGAAACGCGACCGCACGGAAATAGCACGAAGAGGTCGGCGCGGGTTCGGCCACGGAACGCCTCGATCGCGGCGCCCCCGGTGTCCCCCGAAGTCGCCACCACGATCGTGGCACGCTCTCCGCACGCGGCAAGCGCGTGATCCATCAGCCGCGCAAGGAACTGCATTGCCAGATCCTTGAACGCGAGCGTAGGTCCGTGAAACAGTTCGAGGATGAAGTCGTTCGCCGCCACCTGCATGAGCGGCGTGACGGCGGGGTGACGGAAATTGCCGTAAGTCTCTCGGGTCAGGCGGCTCAGGTCGTGATCCGAAATAGCGTCGCCAACGAATGGACGCATTACCTCGACCGCGACTTCCGCATAGGGCCGGCCGGCAAAGCCCGCGATCGTCTCGGCATCGAGCCGCGGCCAAGCCGCCGGAACATAGAGACCGCCGTCGCGGGCAAGCCCGGCCAGCGCGACGTCGATGAAACCGAGCGCTGGCACCCCCCCTCTGGTGGAGACATATCGCACTGACCTGGCGCTCCTGATGAGGTTACGCCGCCGCTGCGCCGGGGCGTTGTGCGCCAACGGACCGGACTACATAACCTACTGAATTCACTAATCTTCCCGGCGGAGAAGCCGAGCAGCAACGGCCTGCAACATAGTGGCACGACGTAGCTTGCACAAGGAAGGCTCGCCACGCGGATCATGTCACGTGCGTGGCTCGACGGCGGGCACGAAACCACAACACGAACATCACGACTACAACCAATGCGAGCCCATACCAAGTTATTGCGTACTGAAGGTGCTCGTTCCGCAAATTCACCTTCAGCGCGCCGGCCCGCGGGAGCCCGCCTGGCGGCTGCGGACTTTCCAACTCGACGAAGAACGGCGCCACATCGCCCCAGCCCTTGGCGGATGCAATCCGGGCCGGGTCGCGCACGAACCATAGGTTGCGGGCGGGTTCATCCTTCGGCGAGAAGGTGCCACGCGGCTCCGGCCAGCGCATCACTCCAACCAACTCGGCCTCAGCGGTCGTCGCGCCGCCAGCACGCGTTCCCGGATCCTGCCGTCCCTCGGGGACGAAGCCCCGATTGACGACAACGACGCCACCGGTCGGCAGACGAGCGGGCGCGAGCACCCAGTAGCCGGGTCCCGACACATCCCTGCGAAGGGCCGAACCGCTGGTGTAGACGAGCGCTTCAGTACCGGGGATGAACGTAGCGGAGAATCTCACGTGGCGGAACTCGTCCTCGGCCGGATCGAGTTGCGCCCAGCGTTCGCGCGGTGGCAGATCGACTGGAGGCGCGGAAAGGCGCTTCTCGAGCGTGGCGATGAGCGCTTCCTTCCAGGTCTTACGTTGGAGTTGCCAAGTGCCGAGCGCGATGAAGGTCACAAATGCCGCGAGCGCGAACACGAGTGGGACCGCGAGCCCGGCTCGCAAGCGCCGCGCCGGCGCAAGCTTCACGGGGTGTCGCCCCCGGTAAAGCGACTCTCGGCAGCCTTATGGTAGTACTGCAGCGCGATAAGCAGGCCCTTGACAGGGCGCAACGGCAACAGCGTTGTGAGCAGGATCAGCGGTATCCACAGCACCGCATGTACCCAATATGGCGGTGCATAGAGAATTTCCACCGCCAAGGCCGAGCCAGCGACGATAAACCCGGAAAAGAACATGATGAAAAACGCCGGCCCGTCGGCGGAATCCACGAACGAAAAATCGAGCCCGCAATACTCGCAGCGTGGACGCAGGGTGAGAAACCCTTGAAATAGCCGGCCCCTGCCGCAACGCGGACACCGTCCCCGCAGCCCGGCTACGACGGGCGAAGGTGGGGTATGTGGCTCGGCCACCGTTCAAACCCAATTCGCAAAGGCACCGACTGCGACATGGCGTCTTGCGCCTCGATTCTCAAGCCCTGAAAGCGAAATCAAATCGCCGCCGCCGCCGATCGTCACTGCAACGGCGCAAGGTCATCCAGCATGGTCGGGATGAATTCCGAGACGGTGGGGTGGATGTGCATCGCCCGCCTCAGCAGCGTCGATGGCGCTCTGGCGTACATGACGTCGAGAATGCTGTGAATGACCTCGTCACCCGAAACGCCCAACAGCGAAGCTCCCAGGATCTGGCTGCTCTGCTTGTCGACCAGTATCTTCATGAAACCGTTGGTTTCGCCTTTCTCGTAGGCCCGGCTCACGTCCTCCATGGCGATGGTCGCGATCAGCGCCGGCCGGCCGGTCTTGCGAACTTCCGCCTCCGTCATGCCGGCACGGCCGAGTGGCGGATCGGTGTAGAGCGCATAGGCCGTGATGCGATCGGTAACTCGCCGCTGGTCGTTGTCGAGAAGATTCGCCGCCACGATTTCAAAATCGTTTTAGGAGGTATGGGTGAAGGCGCCACGACCGTTGCAATCCCCCAGGGCCCAGATGCCGGCTACGTTGGTGCGCAACTGATCGTCGACCTGGATATAGCCGTGCGGGCCCGTGGCAATGCCGGCCTGGTCGAGGCCGAGATCATCCGTGTTCGGCCGCCGGCCGATCGCCAGCAACAAATGGGAGCCAACGACCTGTGATCTCGCCCCTCCGGCTTCGACAATCACGGCGATATCGTTGCCTTGCTTCTCTACCGCGACGACCCTGCTGTCGACACGGATGTCGATGTTCTCCTGTCGCAGGATGTCGGCAACGGCCCGCGAGACATCCTCGTCCTCGCGTGCAATGAGCCGCGGTTTAAGTTCGATGATTGTCACTTCGCTTCCGAAACGACGGTAGATTTGCGCAAATTCCAACCCGACATAGCTGCCACCAAGCACGACCAGGTGTGCAGGCAGAAAGTCCACGTTCATCATCGAACTGTTGGTCAGGTACGGAACCCGATCCAGGCCAGGGATCGGCGGCACCAGTGCCCGCCCACCCACATTGATGAAAATCTTCTCCGCCCTGAGCTCCTCATCGCCGACCTTGATCGCCTTTGGCCCGACAAAACGAGCGTGACCTTCATAGACCGTGCAGCCGCTCAGCGTTTTCAACGATCTCTCGACGGCCCTGCGCGACGCACCGGCAACGGCGTCTTTTCGCGCCTTGACCGCCTTCATGTCGACGCTGACCGGCCCCCCGATCGTCACGCCGTATTCGGCCGCGCGGCGCGCGAGGTGCGCCGCGTAGGCGCTCGCGACCAGCGTCTTGGTCGGAGTGCAGCCGGTATTGACGCAGGTGCCGCCGAAGAACTTGCGCTCGACGATGGCGACCTTCCATCCTGCAGCCACCAAACGCCGTGCCAAGGCCGGCCCCGCCTGCCCCGTACCGACGATGATCGCGTCGTAGTCAGCCATGACGGAACTCCAAGGTCGCCCCTCGCACACGCAGCAGCATAGGGGCGCTGAGTATTGCGGCGTCCACTAGAATTCTCACCACTCGGCGATGAAGCAGGACGCGTGGTTGACGTGCTTGCCAAGGTGCCGCGAGGTCGGATGCCGAGCCCGCTGCTGCCTCCCGTCTCAGCGCGCCGCCATGCCGATCAGCCGAAGGCCGCGTCGGCGCCGCCGAGGCTTTCTAATGGCCGGCAGCATGTGCTGCGCTCTCGCCGCCGGCCCCCCAAACGTAGATGCACGAGAACAGGAAGATCCACACCACGTCGACGAAATGCCAGTACCAGGCGGCGAACTCGAAACCCAGATGCTGTGTCGGCGTGAAGTGACCGAGATACGCCCGCACCAGGCACACGATCAAGAACGTCGATCCGATAATCACATGCGCGCCGTGGAAGCCCGTGGCCATGAAAAAGGTGGCACCATAGACGTTGCCACTGAAATTGAACGCCGCGTGGCTGTATTCGTAAGCTTGTACGCAGGTGAAAGCGAGACCCAGTGCAATCGTCAGGATCAGGCCCCATTTGAGCCCTTGCCGGTCGTTCTCGAGAAGCGCGTGGTGGGCCCACGTCACTGTCGTGCCGGAGGTGAGCAAGATCAGCGTGTTCAAGAGCGGCAGGTGCCAAGGGTCGAAGGTCTCAATCCCCTTTGGAGGCCACATTCCACCGAACAGCTCATCGCGCGTGATCTGTTGCACGTCGGCCGGGAACAGTGCGCTGTCGAAATAGGCCCAGAACCAGGCCACGAAGAACATCACTTCGGATGCGATGAACAGGATCATCCCGTAACGATGTGAGATCTGCACAACCCGGGTGTGGTATCCTTCAAACGTTGCCTCACGCGCAACGTCGGTCCACCAGCCGATCATCGTATAGGCGATGCCGATCACGCCGACCCCGAAGACATACGGCGCGGCTGCGAACATGTGGTGCATCCATGCAATGCCGCCGACCGCCGCGATGAATGCGGAAACCGCGCCGAGCGCCGGCCATGGACTCGGCTCGACTAGGTGGTAGTCGTGATGCGGCTTGGCGTGGGCGTCGGCCATTAACGTTCTCCGTCTCCTCGCTAGCGGCGCCTGCGCCGTTCGCTGCTGTTTTCGGTCAACTACGTCCGGGCGCGGGCGCGGCACCATTCTCCACCCGCGGCACTTCCGGCTGGCGCTCCGGATACATGGTGTATGAGAGCGTGATGGTGTTGAGATCGTCCTGTTCCGAATCCTTCGCCAGCGCGGGATCAACGAAGAAGACGACCGTCATGACGCGCTTCTCGCCCGCCTTCAGCCGCTGATCGGTGAAACAGAAGCAGTTGATCTTGGAGAAATAGGATCCCACGGTTGGCGGCGAGACATTGTAGGACGCAATCCCCACCGTCTCGCGGGCCGATTCGTTGACGACCCTGTAACCGACCGTCACCACCTCACCGAGTCTGACCTCGATAGACGTCTGCTCAGGCTCGAAGCGCCAAGGCAGCCCGCCAAGGACATTGGCATCAAAGCGCACCGTCAGCTTGCGATCGAGAACGTGAGACGGCGCCGTAATGGCCACCTGGGTGGTGCCGCCGAAGCCGGTCGTGCGACAGAACCAGTTGTAGAGGGGCACCGCGGCATAGGCCGCGCCCACCATCGCGGCAACGAATACACCGCAGGCAGCCGCTATCATGTAATCGCGACGCTTTTGCGTGGAGGGGTTCGGAGCGTTCATCTTGATCACAACGGGCGGTTCAATACCCCTGGTCCCTTCACCAGCGTGACGATGTAGAACAGGATGACAAGGGCGCCGAGGGCGAGCGCAATCGCAATCGATCGCGCGCGACGGCGGCGTCTCTGCTCCTCGCTGAGAACGATACCCGGCCGCTGTTCGCCCATGTCCCCACCAGCTTCCTCAGACTGTGCCACCGATGAAGCTACCCAGGCCGGTTTCGATCAACAGGACCGCAAACAGGGCAAACAGATAAATGATGGAGAAAGCGAACAGGCGAAGCGCCGCGCGCTCGGCGCGCTCAGCCTCTTGCTCGACGCACACGCGCCAAGCGAACGCGACCATCAAGGCGCCGGCCAAGATGGCCGTAGCCCCGTAGATCCCTTGCGCGTAACCGAGAAACCACGGCGCCGCTCCGACCGGCACGAGCACCGAGGCATAGAGCAGAATCTGGCGTCGCGTCTCCTGCGCGCCGGCAACCACCGGCAGCATCGGGATGCGGGCACGGGCATAATCGTCCGCGCGAGTGAGCGACAGCGACCAGAAATGCGGTGGCGTCCAGAGGAAAATGATGAGGAAGAGCAGGCAAGGCTCGACCGAGATACTCCCGGTCGTCGCCACCCAGCCGATCACGGGAGGAAACGCACCCGCGGCGCCGCCGATGACGATGTTCTGTGGCGTCGAGCGCTTGAGCCAAGCGGTATAGATCCCGACGTAAAAGAAGATGGTAAACGCGAGCAGTGCCGCTGCAACCCAGCTCACGAGCAGACCGAGCACGCCCACCGCGAAAGCGGCCAGCACCATGCCGAAGGCGAGTGCCTCGCCCGGCGCGACGCGACCGCGCGGTATGGGCCGGCTCGAGGTGCGTGTCATCACCGCGTCGATGTCGGCGTCGTACCACATGTTCAGCGCGCCCGCGGCGCCGGCGCCGACCGCGATGCACAGGAGCGCGGTGAAACCAATCACCGGATGGATGTGGGCCGGCGCTATCATGAGGCCCACAAAGGCGGTGAAGACGACGAGCGACATGACGCGCGGCTTCATCAACGATAGATAATCGCCCACGCTGGCGATACTGGGCTCAGAGCGGGGCGAGGCTGTGCCGCCCGTCGCGAATTCCACGCCTTCGCCGACCAGTGACATCGATCCCACGCTCAGCTGCCGGATAATCTGTTCATTGACCCAACCTACGGCCGATGATTGCCGCGCAGATCACTTGATCAGCGGCAGCTCGTTGTACTGGTGGAACGGCGGCGGCGAAGGCAGCGTCCATTCGAGGGTGGTCGCGCCGGCGCCCCACGGATTGTCCGCCGCCTTCACCTTGCGCATGAAGGCATGGACGACACCGAAGAAGAACACCAGCGCGCCAAGTCCTGAGAGGTAGGCTCCGAGCGAAGAGACCAGGTTCCAGCCGGCGAACGCATCAGGGTAGTCGGCGACGCGTCGCGGCATGCCGGCGAGGCCGAGGAAGTGTTGCGGGAAGAACAAGATGTTGACGCCAATGAACGTGAGCCAGAAGTGCAGCTTCCCGATCGTCTCCGAGTACATGTAGCCGCTCATCTTCGGAAACCAGTAGTACCAGCCGGCGAAAATGGTGAAGACCGCGCCGAGCGAGAGCACGTAGTGGAAGTGCGCCACCACGTAATAGGTATCCTGCAGCGAACGGTCGATGCCGGCATTGGCCAGCACCACGCCGGTCACGCCGCCGATCGTAAACAGGAAGATGAAGCCGATCGCCCAAAGCATCGGCGTCTTGAACTCGAGCGACCCGCCCCACATGGTGGCAATCCAGGAGAAAATCTTAACGCCCGTAGGGACGGCGATCACCATGGTGGCGACGACGAAATAGGCCTGCACCGCGGTGGCCATTCCGACCGTGTACATGTGGTGTGCCCATACGACGAATCCGATGCCGCCGATTGCCACCATCGCATAGGCCATTCCGAGATAACCGAAGACCGGCTTTTTCGAGAACGTCGCAACGATCTGGCTGACGATGCCGAATCCGGGCACGATCAGGATGTACACCTCGGGGTGCCCGAAGAACCAGAACAGGTGCTGGAACAGGATCGGGTCGCCGCCGCCGGCGGGCGTGAAGAACGTCGTGCCGAAATTGCGGTCGGTCAATAGCATGGTGATGGCGCCTGCCAGGACCGGCAGCGCGAGCAGCAGCAAAAACACCGTCACCAATTGCGACCAGACGAACAGCGGCATCTTGTGCATCGTCATGCCGGGCGCGCGCATGTTGAAGATCGTCGTGATGAAGTTGATCGCGCCGAGGATCGACGAGGCGCCGGCAAGGTGCAGGGCGAGAATGGCGAAGTCGACGGCGGGCCCCGGATGTCCGGTGGTCGACAACGGCGCATAGAGGGTCCATCCGGCGGCGACGCCGGGGGCGCCGGGCTCGCCCTCCACGAACAGCGAGATGATCAGCAGCGTGAAGGACGCCGGCAGCAGCCAGAACGAGATGTTGTTCATGCGCGGAAACGCCATGTCCGGCGCCCCGATCATCAACGGCACCATCCAATTGCCGAATCCGCCGATCATAGCAGGCATGACCATGAAGAAGATCATGATCAGGCCGTGCGCGGTCGTGAACACGTTGAACATATGCGCATCATGGAAGAACTGCAGTCCCGGATACATTAGTTCGAGACGCATGCCGATCGACAGCACGCCGCCGACCAGTCCGCCCATGAGCGCGAACACGAGGTACATCGTGCCGATGTCCTTGTGATTGGTCGAATAGAGATAGCGTCGCCAGCCGTGGGGGTGGGCATGGTTCTCGTCGCTGTGAGCTATCGCCGTCATGATTTCAGTCCTTCGCAGTTATCGCCCCGGTCACGTCCCGCACCGCAGCCATCATCGGCTCGTCGCCTGCACCGCTGCGACGTTCGTCGATGGCGCCATTCCGTCCCGGGCGAACTTCTTCTTCGCATCCTCGATCCAGGCGGTGAAGGCCTGCTCGCTCACCACACGCACTGCAATCGGCATGAATGCATGATCCTTGCCGCAGAGTTCCGAGCACTGGCCGTAATAGACACCCTCCCGCGAGGCCTTGAACCAGGTTTCGTTGATGCGTCCCGGCACCGCATCGATCTTGATCCCGAACGAAGGCACCGCGAATGAATGGATGACGTCGGACCCGGTGGTGAGCACACGCACAATCTTGTTCACCGGCACGACCATTTCGTTGTCGACCGCCAGCAGTCGCGGCTGGCCGGGCTTAAGTTGGTCGGCTTTGAGCATCAGCGAATCGAACTGGAACTGGCCGTTATCCGGATAGCTGTAGCTCCAGTACCATTGGTTGCCGGTGGCTTTTACCGTGAGGTCCGCGGCCGGTATGTTGAGCTGGAGAAACAGCAGCTTGAATGACGGTATGGCGATGACCATCAGGATCGCGATGGGGATCAGCGTCCATGCCACCTCGATGAACGTATTGTGCGTGGTGCGGGAAGCAATCGGATTGGCGCGGGCATTGAAGCGCACCATGACGACGATCAACAGCACCAGAACGAAACCGGCGATGCCGGTGATGATGTAGAGGAGAAAATCGTGGAACCAAATGATGCGGTCCATCACCGGCGTGGCGGCCTGCTGCAGCCCAAACTGCCACGGCGATGGTTGCCCGAGCCCGGCGAAAGCTTCTCCCCCACCCGCTAGGATGGCGAAAATCATCACCGCCAAGGCGGTCAACGGCTTGGGGATCAGCATCGTGGCCCTTGCTCCTTCGAATGGGGCTCTGAGGCGTCCACTGCTCCGCGCTCCGCCGGCCGCAGCCGCCGCCGCAGGAAGCGCAGCGCCCGCCAGACCGACACGTTTTCCGCGGCGGGCTCCCCGGCGCACGTGCGGCGGAGCCTGAGGGAATCTTCGCTTCTCAAACCATAATTCCGGCTTCGTCGCAATGCACCCTTTCCATGTCTCCTATGCGACCGACGGCTGCGACTAAACGACGGGTGCCCGACCCGGTAGTGTGCCGTCTTTTCGTCCCTTTCTCGGCCACAATGCCCTGTTTTACTAATCCTTGACATGTCGGCCCGACCATGGGAGCGGGGCTTGATTTGGCCGAGTCGAGGAGAGCGGGGCGCGCGCCAAGCAGGATTTGAGACAGGGGCTATTATGGCTTTGTTCAGCCCGGGAACGCTTTTTCCCGCAACGGGATCACTACTGGCGGTGGCTGCGACGGCGTTGGTGGCTCTGACGGGGGCGGCCGAACACGCCGCGGCGCAGGGCGCAGTCAAGTCGGTCCACAACGACTGGCAGGTCCGCTGCGACACGCCCCCCGGGGCCCAGGGCGAGCAGTGCGCGCTCATTCAGAGCGTCACTGCCGAGGATCGTGCCAATGTCGGCCTGACGGTCATCGTGCTCAAGACCGCCGACCAGAAGAGCCGGCTCATGCGCGTGGTCGCGCCCGTCGGCGTACTGCTTCCTTCGGGGCTTGGGCTGAAGATCGACCAGGTCGACGTCGGCCGCGCCGGCTTCGTCCGCTGCCTGCCGAACGGATGCGTCGCTGAGGTGGTCATGGACGACAATCTGGTCAAGCAGCTGCGCACGGGGCAGACCGCCACCTTCATTATCTTCCAGACGCCCGAAGAAGGGATCGGCTTCCCCATGAGCCTGAAGGGCTTCGGCGAAGGCTACGACAAGCTCCCATAAGGTGCTTGCCCGGTGGCCCCCCGGCTAGGTCCGAGTTCCCGGGTCCGAATTAAGGAGGGCGGCGACCTCGCAAGTTGTGGCGAGGTCGATTATCTTTGGGTCGGGCACCAAATCCGGATTGCATCATGACCTCATCATCATCCACCATGTCGCTTCTCGACCGTGCCGGTCTGGACCGCGAGGATGCACGCAGGCACCTCGCCCGCGGTCTCGAAGGTGCCGACGACGGTGAGCTGTATCTCGAATATGCGCAGTCCGAGATGCTCGTGTTCGACAATGGCCGGCTCAAGCAGGCGACCTACAATACCGATCAGGGTTTTGGCCTCCGCGCGGTCAAGGACGAGGCAGTGGGCTATGCACATTCTTCCGAGCTGTCTGAGCGTGCTCTGGCGCGCGCAGCGGACGCCGTGCGTGCGGTAAAGGGCGGCTATGGCGGCCGCTATGCTGAGCCGCCTGGCCGCACCAACGTTCGCCTCTATGGAGACGACAATCCACTCGGGGCCCCGGACTTCGAGAGCAAGGCTCGCCTGCTCGAGACGATCGACGCCTATGTCCGGGCGAAGGACCCGCGGGTGCGCCAAGTTTCGATCTCCCTCGGCGCGACCTGGCAAGTAATCGAGATCCTCCGCGAGGACGGTGCAAGCTATCGCGACGTGCGTCCGCTGGTACGGGTCAACGTCTCGGTCGTCGCCGGAGATGGCGACCGCCAGGAGGCCGGCAGCTACGGCTATGGCGGCCGCGAGGGGTTCGCTCGGTTCCTTGCGACCCAGGCTTGGCAGGAGGCGGCCGACGATGCCGTACGCCAAGCACTGATCAATCTGGAGGCAGTGCCGGCACCGGCGGGCGAGATGGACGTCGTTCTGGGACCGGGCTGGCCGGGCGTCATGCTGCACGAGGCCGTCGGCCACGGCCTGGAAGGCGACTTCAACCGCAAGAAAACCTCGGCCTTCGCCGGCCTGATGGGGCAGCGCGTTGCCTCCAAGGGCGTTACCGTCGTCGACGATGGCACCATCGCGCTGCGGCGCGGCTCGCTTTCGATCGACGATGAAGGCACGCCCACCAACCGCACTATCCTGATCGAGGATGGCATCCTCGTCGGCTATATGCAGGACCGTCAGAACGCGCGTCTCATGGGCATGAAGCCGACCGGCAACGGCCGGCGCCAAAGCTATGCCCATGTGCCGATGCCGCGCATGACCAATACCTACATGCTCGCCGGCGATCGCGATCCCCAGGAAATCATCGCCTCGGTCAAGAACGGCATTTATGCCGTCAATTTCGGGGGTGGCCAGGTCGACATCACGTCGGGTAAGTACGTGTTTCAGGTGACGGAGGCTTACAAGATCGAAGACGGCAAGCTGGCGCAGCCCCTGAAGGGTGCGATGCTGATTGGCAACGGCCCGACCGACCTCAACCGAATCGGCATGATCGGCAACGACCTCCAGCTCGATCCTGGCATCGGCACCTGCGGCAAGAACAGCCAAGGCGTGCCGGTTGGCGTCGGCCAACCTACCCTGCGCATCGACCGCATTACTGTCGGCGGGACGGGCTAACCGGCACAATTTCCATCGCCGGTACGCAGCTCACGCATTGTGCCGGCAGTCACATTCCTCTCCGGCACATTTCTGATCCGTTCGATCCGCCCGCCGCCGGCAGACCTGTTGGCACCAGACTGGTGGCTCAGGAGCGGTGCTCGACCGTCCCACGGGATTCTGATGGTGTCAGAAATAACCGATGCCCCGGCCGCAAGCCGCCACCGCGACCCACGTGCCGAGCGACAGGACCCCCGCAAGCTTTGCGCGCGGCGGCATCGCTGCCCCCGGCGTGAGGCCATCGACGGCACGCTTGGCACAGACTTCATAGATCGCCACGTTGAGTAACCCCGCGCCGACCAGCACGGCCTTCAACTGAAACACGGGTTTGAGCACAAGGTGGCTGGCCTCGGCCGGGAACAGCACGAAGCCGGTGAGGGCCATGCCCAACAATGCCGCAATGGCAAAGCTCCGCGCCCGCGCCAGCACGTGTCGGGGCGCTGTCGCGGCCAGTCCTCCAAGCAGACGGATATTCATGACCCCTACCGCGCCGGCGAAGAATACCAGCGCGACGACATGCCCGATATTGGCAGCCGGGTAGAGCCAACTCGACTGGCGGACGGCCGCGGCAAAACCGGACTGCTCGAGCGCGACGAAGATCGCCAGCGCCGCATTCGTCATCAGCGCATCTCGTAGGTTCTGCGGTCGGCCGTGATCCGCTCGGCGCGCATCTCGTCTTTTTCCACCGTCGAGGGATAGCCATGGGCCGAGACGTTCTGGCCGACAGCGACGACCTTCGCGGTCGCTCCGCGGCTGGCCATGCGCGAGGTCGGCGCCAGCGTCACCCTCCAGGTCTTATCACTGCCGCGCACGGTGATCGTGGCGGCCGCGGCGATCCTCCGAGTAGCGATAAGGTTGGGGGTTTTCGAATTTGGAGGTCACGATAGGGCCGTTGACGGTCACCGACCTCGTGGCGTCGTAACTGCCCCAACCATGGTGTGCAGACGCAGCGCCCGCCAGCAGTGCCAGTAAGGATAACAGGACGATGGCTCTCGTCTGGGTACCTCCGGCGTGAGGCAGCCTCCCGGTACATAATTCCATGAGCATTCCATGGGCGCCCTGAAGGGCCGACCTTGGCGGCAAATGCGGCGCAAGTACGGGTCAAATCTTCCGGCTATCGCACGACCCCCGAAATGCAGCATGGCTTGCGCAGCGGCCGGGTGATGTGGTTCTTGAGATAGCAGACCGCCTGCGGCCCGACATAGCCGGGTCGCACATAGGTCCAGGCCCGACAGCCCTCCTCGGCTTCGCAGGCCGCCCCGCAGCTCTTGCCGCTCGCATCGGCGGCTAGTTCAAAATGGCGATAGTCGCCGCCGTTGCGATCGACGCCGAATTCGATCCTTTCGTTGCGGGGCTCGATGACCCCGGTCCCTCGCACACCCGACACGCAACATGTCGACGCGATCCGCGGCAAGATTCTGGATTTGAGCCAACAAACGGCGTTGGCACTTTCGGTAGCGGGATAGGAAAAGGCCCAGGCGCGGCAGCGGGGGTCCCGCTCGCAGCGGGCGGCGCATAGTGCAGGGTCGCCGGATCGCGTCGGAAAGCTGGCATAATCTCCGCCCGGCCGGTCGAAGCCGACCTGAGCCCGCGCGGGAGCGCCGGACACGGCGAGCAACACCAAGCTAAGATACAGCCCGAGCCAAACACGCCTCATGCCCCGGCCTCTTACCCGCGCCGCCCCGCATTGGATTCCATGTTAGAGAAGCGCGCAGGCGCAGGCGAGTCCATCAGCTTGGCTGGTCTCACCGGCCCGGCGCGTGCCACGGCCTCGCGGCTTGGCCCTCCAGCACGGACTCTATCATGCAACACGCCGAATTTGGGTTCCTGACGTTTGGACTCGTGCTTCTCGCCGCCGCCGTCCTGAGCGTTCCGATCGCGCGCCGGCTCGGACTGTCTGCCATCGTCGCCTATCTCGTTGCCGGGATCGTGATCGGTCCATACGGGCTGGCGGTATTCAGCACACCCGAGAGCATCATTCCGGTTTCCGAGCTGGGCGTTGTGATGCTGCTGTTTCTCATAGGGCTCGAGCTCGAGCTTGGCCGGCTGGTGGCGATGCGCCGCGCCATATTCGGTCTCGGCGCGCTCCAGCTCGCGCTGACCGCGCTCGCGATCGGCGCACTCGCCTACGCCGTCGGGCTGGTCGATTGGCGCGGGGCGGTGGTGACGGGGCTCGCACTGGCGATGTCGGCGACCGCTATCGCGTTGGAGATATTGGAAGAGCGCGGCCAGCTCCAGCAGGATTATGGCCAGCGCGCCTTTGCCATACTTCTGTTTCAGGACATGGCGGTCGTGCCGCTTCTCGCGGCACTCCCTCTGCTCGCGCAGGGCGAGAGCAGCCATGCCGGCGTCGGCGACGGCCTGCGCGCCGTGGGCCTCATCGCCGGCGCGATCGCACTGATCGTCGTGGCCGGAAAATACCTGCTCAATCCGTTCTTCCGGCTTCTGGCCCAGACCGGCTCGCGCGAGGTGATGACGGCAGCCGCGTTGCTTGTGGTGTTGGGGGCAGCCCTGCTCATGCAGCAGGCCGGAATGTCGATGGCGCTCGGGGCGTTTCTGGCCGGTGTGCTGCTCGCCGAATCCAACTACCGCCACGAACTCGAAGCCGATATCGAGCCGTTCCGCGGGCTCCTGCTGGCTCTGTTCTTCATGGGCATCGGCATGAGCATCGACATGACCGTCGTGCGCGCCAATCTCTGGCTTATCATCGCTGCCGCCGTCATCATCACCGCACTGAAGGCGGCGATCGTTTGGCTGCTGTTCAACGCGACCTGCGTGCGTCGGGGCGACGCGATCCAAGCCGGATCGGTCCTCACGGCCGCTGGAGAATTCGCGTTTGTCTTCATTCCGCTCAGCGGTTCGCTCGGCATACTCGATGCAAGCCAGTCCAGCATTCTGACGGCCGTCGCCGCAGTCACTATGCTGTTGGGCCCGCTGGTCGCGACTCTCACCGACACGCTACTGCAACGCTTGATGCAGGGTGACACCCGCGACCCCGAGGATTTCTCCGATGCACGCGGGTCGGTACTGATGATCGGGTTTGGGCGCTTCGGCCAGATCGTGTCTCAATGCCTGCTTGCCGAAAGCATCGACGTCACCACCATCGACAACGATCCCGAAACGATGGAGAGCGCCGCGCGCTTCGGCTTCAGGGTCTATTATGGGGATGGCACCCGCCTCGACGTATTGCGCGCAGCTGGCGCCGATGATGCGAGACTGATCGCCGTGTGCATCGACGACCCTGAGGCGGCGAGCCGCATCGTCGATCTCGTTCACGCGGAGTTTCCCGGCGCGCAGCTCTACGTACGCTCGTTCGACCGGCGTCACACCTTGCAGCTCATCGCCAAGGGCATCGATTTCGAACTGCGCGAGACGTATGAATCGGCGCTTGTGTTCGGCCGCAGGACCTTGGAAGCGCTCGGCCTCGAGGCCGAACGTGCCGCCGCCGTGGAGGAGTTCGTCCGCAGCCGCGATCTTGATCGCCTCGCCCTCCAGCAAGCCGAAGGCCTTTCGGCCGGCGTCGACCTGTTGCGCACGCGCATGGTGCACGAGCCGCTGAGCAGGCCGACTCGGGCGGTGCAGGCCCTCAATCCCGAGGCGCAAGAGATCATCGGCCGCCCGCCGGCGGCCGAATGAGAGCCGGCGGAACACCACGGGACGTGCGCCTGCGACCGGAACACCGCGCGCGGGCGGGATCAATCAGTATGCGTATTCTTTGAACACCGGCTCGACGCTGTGCCGCCAGGCACCATTAAATGTTTCCAGCAGTTCGTCAGCGGGCGTGATGCCGCGCGCGACGTAGTCCTGGATCGAGTGCAAATACCGGCTCTCATCGTTGCCGCTGGCGTCGAGCCGCCGCCGCCGCTCAAGCCCCTTGCGCGCGAGCTCAAGCGTCTTCTGCGCGAGGCTCAGCGCATCATGGCCCGCGACCGTGGCGGCAAAGCCGAGCCTTGGCACGTCGTCGCGAAACTTTTGGCGCTGTTCGGCGGTCCAGTTCTTGACCAGTTCCCAGGCCGCATCGAGCGAATCGTCATCGTAGAGAATCCCGACCCAGTAAGCGGGCAGCGCGGGCAGCCGCCGCCATGGGCCGCCGTCGGCACCCCGCATTTCCAGATAGCGCTTGAGCCGCACCTCGGGGAAGATCGTGGAGATGTGGTTCGTCCAATCGGAGATCGTAGCGCGTTCGCCGGGTAGTCCTGGCAGCCGTCCCTGCATCAGGTCGCGGAACGACTGGCCGGCGACGTCGATGTAACGCTCACCGCGCTTGACGAAATACATCGGTACGCCGAGCGCATATTCGACATAACGCTCAAAGCCCATGCCCGGCTCAAACACCCACGGGAGCATACCGGTGCGGTCAGGATCGGTGTCGCGCCAGATCTCCGAGCGGAACGACAGAAACCCGTTGGGCCTACCCTCGGTGAAAGGCGAATTGGCGAACAGAGCGGTCGCAACCGGCTGCAAAGCCAGCGATACCCGCATTTTCTTCACCATGTCGGCTTCGCCGGAATAATCGAGGTTCGTCTGTACCGTGCAGGTGCGGTACATCATGTCGAGCCCGTATCTGCCCACCTTCGGCATGTAG
The DNA here is from genome assembly GCA_049579765.1 of Xanthobacteraceae bacterium. GTDB lineage: Bacteria > Pseudomonadota > Alphaproteobacteria > Rhizobiales > Xanthobacteraceae > VAZQ01. Next base: position 9,154 of record JBAUOM010000168.1, on the reverse strand, counting down.
GCCGTCATGATACGGTAGCGACCCTTGGGCATCATCGGGACCTCGGAGCGGTTCCAGTTCGGGCTCATGCCCAGCCCGAGAAAGCCGATACCGAGCGGTCGTGCGACCTCCTTGACCTGCGCGAGATGTGCCATCAGCTCCGAGCAGGTCTGATGCACGGTTTCGAGCGGCGCACCCGAAAGCTCGAACTGCCCACCCGGCTCGAGCGAGATCGCGCCACCGCCCGTCACGTCGAACAGGCCGATGACGTTGCCGTCCTCGAGGATGGGCTCCCAGCCGAGGAGATGCTGCATGCCTTCGAGCAGCGCGCGGATGCTGCGCGTGCCGTCGTAGGGGACGGGGCTATTGCGTTCGACCATGAACACGAACTTCTCGTGCTCCGTGCCGATGCGGAACTGGGCCTTGGGCTTGCTGCCCGCTTCGAACCACGCGATGAGTTCCTCGCGCGTCTCGATCGGCGTCATGTCGACTTGATCGCGGGCCATGCCGGGGTTCCGACGAAAAGGGCCGCGACCTTACACGGCGGCTGTCAGGGAGGGCAATTGGCCGATGCGCCGCGCCGGGATCGAGCACCTCGCGCCGGTCGCTTGGGATAGGCTTGGCGTCGCCGCTGATCAAGATACCGATTTCGCCTCCGCGGCGCCCGGCCCGCCGCAGCGTGGTCGCCTAGCCTCGCCGGGGACGGTAGCGGACAGATCGGCGGTTGTCTGCGTGCTGGCCGCTATACCCGCACGAAATTCTGCGCCTTGATCATCTCGCGCAAGCCGTAGAATTCCTGGTTGGTGCTCGCCCAACTCGGCAGCTTCTTGACGTTGGCGAGCCAGCGCTGCACGTTGGGATAGGACGCAAAGTCGCAGCCGATCAGCTCGCCAAGCGTCACGATCCCGGCGCCGAAATAGTCCGCGATGGTGATCTGATCGCCGCACAGATATTGTCGCGGACCGATCCAATAATCGTTCAGCAGTTTGAGCCAATTCTGAGAGTTTCTTTGGCCCCATTCGATGGTGGCGGCGTGCGCCTCGTCGCTGCGCCGCTTGTGGTGAGGAAAGAGCTGCGGATAGGCGAGACCGTAGCCCCAATCGCGATAGAAATTCGTGTTGATCCAATCCATGACCTCATTGACCTTGGCACGCTGCTTCAGGTCCCGCGGATAGGCCGGCGAACCGATCTTGTCGGCAAGGTATTTCAGGATCGCCGAGCTTTCCGTGAGCTTGAGGTCACCCTCCACCAGCATCGGCACAAGCCGATTCGGGTTGAGCGAGGCATAGGGCTCCTGATGATGCGCGCCCGTCATCAGATCGACCACCTCCTCCTCGCAATCGATCTTATTCTCGGCGATGAATTGACGGATTGGCCGGCAGGTGATCGATATCGGATGCATGTAGAGTTTCATGACGCCGCTTCCATATTCTGGTCTGACCGCGATGGGCGCGGCTGCTCGGCCATATTAGCTCACGTTTGCAGGAACTTTGAAAGGCGGCGTCCACCGCTGCCCGTGCCGAGGGGCGCGCCCGGCAGGACTTCCGCCGTCCCTCAGCTCGCGATCGGCTCGCCGGACTTGCGAAAGTAGCGGCGGCCAGAGGCGTCGCGCTCCATCATGAAATCAACGTCAGGATAATGTACGCGCTCACTGTTGGCGCGCGTGCCGACCTCGAGATAGACCGCGTCGCGGTCGGTGCGGTTGACAAGGCAGTGTGCGACGCCGCTTCCTGCCTTGAAGCCGGCGGCGTCGCCAGGCTTCAGCACGGTTTCCCCATCGTTCTCTTGAAGGACCAGTTCGCCCGTGAGTACGTAAATGAACTCGTCCTCCTGCTCGTGCCAGTGGCGCAGCGCCGAGGCTGAGCCGGGTTTGATACGCGTGATGTTGACGCCGAACTGGGTCAGGCCGACCGCATCCCCGATACGCTGCTTTTCGCGCCCAGAAATCGCGGCTGCAAACTCCTTCGGATAAGACGCGATCTGCTGCGCCGGAACTTTTCCGATGTCGATCCTGGGCATCTGTTCTCCCCGAATGCGAGCACTTTCCACCGCACGCGCCTAAAGGCTCCTTGCGATCAAGAGCTTCATGATCTCATTGGTACCGGCATAGATCCGCATCACCCGCGCGTCCCGGTACATGCGTGAGATCGGGAACTCCTCCATATAGCCGTAGCCGCCGAAGAATTGCAGGCAGCGATCGATGATCTTTCCCTGTAGCTCGGTCAGCCAGTACTTGGCCATGGAGGCGGTGACAGTGTCGAGCTCACGGTTGAGGTAGCGTTCGATGCAATGGTCGTGAAACACCCGCGCGATGGTAGCCTCGGATTTGCACTCGGCAAGCGCAAATTGGGTGTTTTGAAATTCTATGATCTTCTTGCCGAAGGCTTGCCGCTGCTTGACGTAGTCGACGGTGAGAGCGATAGCGCGCTCCATCATGGCTTGGGCGTGAACAGCGACGATGAGGCGCTCGCGCGGAAGGTCGTTCATGAGCTGCGCAAAGCCCTGTCCTTCCTCCGTGCCGAGCAGGCTCTCCGGCGGGAGCCTCACATCCTCGAAGAACAATTCGGAGGTATCCGCGGAATCGAGACCGAGCTTCTTGAGCTTGCGGCCGCGGCGGAAGCCCGGCGCGCTCTCGGTTTCCACCACCATCAGCGATACGCCTTTGGCCCCGGCGTTCACGTCGGTCTTGGCGACGACGATGACCAGGTTTGCGTGCTGGCCGTTGGTGATGAAGGTCTTTGATCCATTGAGCACATAGCCGTTGCCGGACCTCTTCGCGGTCGTGCACACGCCCTGCAGATCGGACCCGGCATCGGGCTCGCTCATGGCGATTGCACCGACAAGTTCGCCGGTGGCAAGTCTCGGCAACCAGCGCCGCTTTTGCTCATCTGTGCCGTAGTGCAGGATATAGGGCGCGACGATGCCGGAATGCAGCGGCGCGCCAAACGCGTCGAAGCCTGCGAGACTAAGCTCCCGGTTGATCACGGCCTCGTGCGCGAACGTGCCACCGGCGCCGCCGTATTCTTCGGGGATTGCCGGGCAAAGAAGTCCCGCCGCCCCCGCTTTGGTCCAGGCCTCGCGGTCATAGATGCCCTCGTCGTTCCATCTCTCGAGGTGCGGCACATACGCGGCAGCAACGAAACGCCGTGCTTGCTCCTCCAGCAATACGAGCTCCTCGGTCATCCAGCGCGCACGAGGAAGGTTGAGGACATCCATGGTGAACCCCGTCGATCGTGGGACCTTACATGGCCCGGCTGTTCGGCGCGAGCGTTGGCAAGGGCGGCGGCCCTTGTGACAAGCTACCGGGAGACAAAGCACGATTTTCGATGCGGTTCACGAGCTCACGACTAGAGGACGTCCAACAGGTCGGCCGCGTCCGGCTATAAGGACAAAGAAACGGACAGACGCGGTTCGGCGCTGTTGCAGTCCATCTACCAGCGAGCCTGGCGACCGTTCTTTGCTGCCTGGCAGCGCCCATCCTCCGGCCGGGCCGCGTGGCCGCCTTAACCGCCTGTTTACCCGAACGACAAAGACTGCCGCGGCGGGCTCAGGGGCGCTATCCATTACAGCTAGACGCGCTTCGACGCCCCAGGGCAGGCCGGCTCTCGCTCTACGGGGTGTCAAAATGCGGCTGCGGCCATGAAATCCGACCTTCCGTGGCAAATCGGCGGGCTGAGACAGCAGGCGCTCGAGGCCGCGCGCGAGGCCGCGCACCGCCGCGGCATGGCGGTCGGCGAATGGCTCGACGGCGTCATTTTCGATTCGGCCATGCCACAACAGGTCGTCCAGCCGAGGCCCTCCGCGCGCCCCCAATCCGACCCCCGCGCCAAAGACGCCGGCGAGTATTTTCGAGCGCCCGGCTGTCGTGACCCGGCCGCCGACAAGCTCCGCGATGACGTCGCCGCAATCGGTTTGATGCTGCGCAAAGCCCTACCGCGCCGGACAGCGCTCGAGAACGAGGTGCGCAGGCTCGCCGACCGCCTCGACAGCACACGTCACGCCAGCCACGATGACCCTGCGCTCGCGCGCATCGAACGCGGCCTCGCTGACATGCGTGCCGCATTGCGCTCTCCGCTTCCGGTCGAAGCCCTGCGCGGCGTAGCGCAGGCGCTGCACCATCTCTCGCAGCGGATCGACCGCATCGGCGGCGGTGTACAGGACGCGGTGACCGTCCGGCAGCTCGATGGCGCAATCGCTGCGATGCGCGACCTGCTCGCCCACGTGGCGTTGAGCAACGCGCCGGCAAAGCTCTCCGAAGACCTGCGTAGCCTTGCGGAAAGAATGGTCCGTCTCGACGAGCTTTTGGCCAAGCTGGCCGAGAAGCTCGATGCTTCCGATGCGCGGCGCGATCACCTGGAAGCAATCGAGCACGGGCTCGCAAGGCTCCACCTCGAATGCCAGCGCATCTCCAAGCTGGCACCGGCACCGGCTCCGGCCTCGCCATCGACGGCGGAGATCGACGCGCTTTCGCGCGATATCGCCGACCTTCGGCAGTCGGAACAGCAGACCCGGGATTCGCTCGAGATGGTCCACCGCACGCTCGACCGCCTGGCCGATCGGCTGATCATGAGCGAGACCGACATAGAAAGGAAGTCCGGGCCGCCGGAGACCGCGGCCGTCGCGGCGGATGCTCCGTGTTCGCCGGCCGTGGCGCCGATCGGGCCTTCCAGCGGGACGACCGAGCACCCCGTCGGACCCGCGCTGGAAGAAGCGGCGGCTGATAGCACCGTGCCGACATCGAAGCCGACCGCCCACGCCACGACGGAGCATGATTCGGTCGGTCCGAGCTTGGCGGTCGATCATCCGCTGGAGCCGGATTTCGGCACGGCGGGCGGCCGCAGCCCCGGTCAGCCGCTGGACCGCAACTTCGGCTCCGAGGCGCTCGACGCCGCCAGGCCGTCCACGAATCCGGATTGCGGCGGCAAGTCCGACTTCATCGCCGCAGCGCGGCGCGCTGTCCAGGCGGCAGGGCAGCAGGTCATCGACAAGAACCGCGCATCCCCACCGCCCGAATTTGCCCCCGCTGACGCCAAACCTGCGGGCCGTATCGGCAAGGTGGCGACCCTGATCGGGGTCATGACCGGGGTGCTGGCGGTGCTCGGTGGCCTGCAGTTCGCACGCTTCCTGCGCAGTTCCTCCGACGAGGCAAAGGCGAGTGCGTTCGGCCAGACCGCGGTCGCGGCCAGCCCCGCGCCACCTGCGGCGGGCGACACCGGGCCCTCCCCTGCCCACCCGTCGGGGCCGATCCGCCGTCAACCGGTCGGCGCCCACACCATCGATGGCACCGCCATCGCCAAAGACGGCGCCGCCGCCGACGAGCGCCCGCCGGACGCAAGCCGCCGGTAGTCGCTCCGCATGCGCGAGCTTGCCACGTCGCGGCCTCCACAATAAAAGGTGCGGCAAGGCGCGGCGTGCGCGGTGAATCTCGGTAGAACGCGCTCCCTGCCCGCTGAGTCCCGAGCCCATTTCGCGGGGAGTCGTGCCGGCGACGCCCTCTCGCCACGATTGAGCGCAAGTCGGCTGCGCCGACTGGTATCGCGGTTTCGCTCCACGATCGTTTTACAGGGTCGCGGTGCGAATCGGTCGAGACTCATTCAGTCTCCGCAGGACCGGCTCTGGGTTCGGCGGGAGTCGAGCCTCGTATTTGGGACCGTGCGCTTGCAGATCTACCTTCCGATTGCAGACCTGCCGGTCAACGTATTCGTCATCCTGGCCATGGGCCTCGCGGTCGGATTCATCTCCGGCATGTTCGGCATCGGGGGCGGCTTTCTGATGACGCCGCTGCTGATCTTTCTCGGCGTCTCGCCCGCAGTCGCGGTGGCTACCGTGGCCAGCCATATCGCCGCCTCCTCCATGTCCGGCGCGGTCAGCTACTGGCACCGACGCGCGATTGATCTTGCACTTGTCTCCATGCTGCTTGCCGGCGGCATCATCGGCACCGCCTTCGGCGTCTGGCTGTTCACGACGCTGCGTGCCATCGGTCAGCTCGACATCACCATCGGGATTTCCTACGTGCTCCTGCTCGGAATCGTCGGCGCCCTGATGGTGGCCGAGAGCGTACGTGCGATCGCCCGCGCGCGGCAGGGTAAGCCGGTCGAGCTGCGTCGCCCCGGCAGCCATACCTGGATCCACGGACTTCCGTTCAAGCTGCGCTTCAAACGCTCGCGTATTTATGTCTCAGCGATCCCAGTCTGGGGGATCGGGTTCACCATCGGTTTCGTTGGTGCGGTGATGGGCATCGGCGGCGGATTTCTGCTCGTGCCCATGCTGATCTACGTGCTGCGGGTGCCGACGGCGACGGTGATCGGCACCTCCATGGTGCTCACCCTCGTGACCATGGCGTCCGCAACCGTCATGCACGCGGCCACCAACCACTTGGTCGACGCGGTGTTGGCCTTGTTTCTGATGGTCGGCGGCGTAACCGGCGCGCAGTTCGGTGCGCGCGCCGGTCAGAAGATGAGCAGCGAGCGGCTTCGCCTCCTCCTGGGACTGCTGGTGCTGGCGGTCGGGATTCGCTTCGCACTCGACCTCGTCGTGGCGCCGGCGGAACTCTATTCCTTCCGTGTTCTGGATCCCGGCACATGACCTGGCGCTCTCCTGTTGCGCTCATCGCGGTGCTCGGCGTCCTCACTATGTCGGCCGTCCCGGCCGCGGGCGAGCGGCTGGTCGCCTCGCTTTCAAATCACCGGGTGATGGTCACGTCGAACTTCACCGGCGAGGAACTCGTGCTGTTCGGCGGCGTCGAGCAGGATGCGGCGTCGCGGCCGCGGCGCGGCGGCTACGACGTGGTCGTCACCGTCACGGGGCCGCGCCAGACGGTCGTGACCTTCCGCAAGGCGCGGGTGCTCGGCATCTGGGTCAACGCCGATTCGCGCGTGATCGAGAACGCCCCGGCCTATTTGGCCGTGCTCTCGAACCGGCCGCTCGATGCCATTACCAACGTTGAGACGTTGCGGCGTCTGCAGCTCGGCCTCGACAATATCCCGCTGCCGCAGCGGGCCAGCGTCAATATCGCCGATGCCGCAAGCGACGATCCTTTTCGCCTCGCTTTCATCCAGCTCAAGAGCGACGAGGGTCTCTATCGCGAGGTGTCCAACGGCGTCACCTTCCTCACGCCGGCGCTGTTCCGTGCCTCGATTCCGTTGCCCGCGGAAGTACCTGTCGGTACCTACGAGGTCGACGTCCGGCTGTTCGCCGATGGCGCGCAAATCGCCCGCGCGCCATCGCCATTCGAGGTCTACAAATCGGGCTTCGAGCAGATCGTCACCGCCGCGGCGCGCGACCACGGCACGCTCTACGGCCTCGCGACGACGATGATGGCGATTGCGACCGGCTGGTTCGCATGGGTCGTGTTCAGGCGCGATTAACCTGCAAACGGCTTTCCGGCATGATCACATCAACAGCATTGGGAAAAATTCAGCGCTGCGCTGCGACCACGACGAGGCCCTCGACCGGCACTCCGTCCTCGGTCCGAGTGGAAGCGCGCTCCAGACGGAGGAGTGCAAGACCCGCGTCCGCGACCGCCGTGCGCACATGGGCGCGGCCGTGCGCGTAGCGCAAGGTGGGTTGAAGCACGACGCCGTCGCCGGAACAGGTTTCGACCGTGAAGGCAAACAGTCCCTCCGGCGGGAGCAGGCGGGCGGCGGCGGCCGTCACCGCGGCGAGATCGCGGGCATATGGGAAGACATCGGCGGCGAGGACGATGTGGTATCGCGCACGAGCATTCGCCTCGGCGTCGAGGAAACGCCGAAGGTCGTCCTCCACCAGCCGATCGTAAATGCCCTTTGCGCGCGCCTTCGCCACCATTGCCGGCGACAGGTCGACGCCGACGAGCCAGTCCACGTGCGGTCGGAATTCGGCACCCCCGAGGCCGGTGCCGCAGCCAAGATCGAGTATGGAGCCTATGCGAAGCGGGGCATCCACAACGCCCCGGACCGCCTGCAACAGGATCGTAGGCCCGCGATAATCGAGCCGTTGCGTGAGCGTTTCATCGAAGCGAGCGGCGTGTTGATCGAACAGGCGGCGGAGATAGGTCTCTGTCATCGTCGGGGTCGCATCGGCCGCCGCTCCCAAGCGCGCCAGCTGCAATCGCGCGCCGTGGTAGTCCTCGGGATCGGCGTCGCGCGCCCTCAGCCAGGCGGCAACCGCCCCCGGACGATCGCCGAGATTGTCGCGGATCGCGCCCAGCGCGAACCACGCGGTGGCGAAAGAGGGCGCGCGTTCCACCGTCCGCGCCAACACGTCGGCGGCGCCGGTGAGATCGCCGAGCGCCGCCCGCTCAAGCGCCGATCGATAGTGCCGGTCCGCGACCAGGTCGCCGGAAGAGACAAACAACGACCCACCTGTCATGGCGCCATCGAGATCATATCTGAAACCAATGCGCCCCGAGGACATTCTTGTGCCGACGCCCGTCGGCGTGTGCTGCGAGATCGCCGGCTTCTATGTCGACCCGACGCGGCCGGTCGACAAGGCTTTGATCACGCACGGTCATGGCGACCATGCCCGCGCCGGCCACGGCGCCGTGCTCGCTACCCGGGAGACGCTCGACTTGATGCGGTTGCGCTATGGGGAGGATTTCGCCGGGTCGAGCCAGGCGATCGGCTATGGCGAGACCGCCACACTGGGCGACGCCAGGGTAACCTTCCATCCGGCCGGTCACGTGCTCGGCTCGGCGCAGATCGCAGTCGAGGTCGACGGTCTGCGTATCGTCGCCTCCGGCGACTACAAGAACGTCGTCGATCCGACCTGTGTCGCCTTCGAGCTCGTGCCGTGCGACGTATTCATCACCGAAGCCACCTTCGGCTTGCCGGTGTTTCGCCACGGCGACGCCCAGCTCGAAACGGCAAAGCTGCTGCGCTCCCTCGTGCTTTTTCCTGACCGCGCCCATCTCGTCGGCGCTTATGCGCTTGGCAAGGCGCAACGCGTGATCGCGCTGATTCGCGAAGCCGGCTACGACAAGCCGATCTATCTCCACGGCGCGATAGAAAAAATCACGCGCTATTACGCCGGCCGCGGCATCGAGCTCGGAGCAACCAAGCTGGTCCGCGATGCGAAGAAGGCGGAGCTTGCCGGCACCGTGACGCTGTGCCCGCCATCGGCCTTGAAGAAGCCGTGGTCGCGGCGCTTTCCCGATCCGCTGACATGCCTTGCCTCGGGATGGATGCGCGTGCGCGCA
>JBAUOM010000167.1:0-21165 GCA_049579765.1 Xanthobacteraceae bacterium | reverse complement strand
GCCCTATGACGATCCGCTCGTCATCGCTGGCCAAGGGACGACCGGCCGCGAGATCGTCGATGACCTCGCCGCGCAGGGCCTCGTCGCCGACGTAGTCGCGGTGACGGCCTCGGGCGGCGGACTGACCGCCGGCATCGCGCTTGCGGTGAAGGCGCGCACGCCGCAGGCGCGCCTCTACACCGCGGAGCCCGCGGGCTTCGACGACCACGCCCGTTCGTTCAAGAGCGGACGACGGGAAAGGAATGCCGCCATCACCGGTACCATCTGCGATGCGCTGATGGCGCAGACGCCGGGCGAACTCACCTTTGCGATCAACCGTGAGCTGGTCGGGCAGGGTGCTGCCGTGAGCGATGAGGAGGTGGCCGCGGCGGTCGCGTTCGCCTTCCACGAGCTCAAGCTGGTGGTGGAGCCGGGCGGCGCAGTTGCGCTCGCCGCGCTGCTATCGAGGAAGATCGACGTGAAGGGGAAGGTCGCGGTGGCCGTCTTGTCCGGCGGCAATGTCGATCCGGACCTGTTCCATCGGCTCGTGGCTTAAGGTTGGACGACGGAGTCCGACGGCAGAGGACAGATATTGCGGTTGCTGTTCTGTCCCGCGTTCTTTGTCGGCCGTGCTCCGTTCACGTGGCGGCTGGCGGCCTTCTACGCGGCGCTTTTCGTCGCCCTCGGCGTGCAATTGCCGTTCCTGCCGGTCTGGCTCGCGGCCAAGGGCCTCGATGCCGGCGCCATCGGCGTCGTGCTCGCGGTGCCCATGGTCGTGCGCGTGTTCGCGATTCCGCTGGCAACGCGCAGCGCCGACCGGCACGATGCGCAACGCCTCGCCATCGTGATTGCCGCGGGCATGGCGGTGCTCGGCTATGGCGCGCTCGCCCTCGCGCAGGGAACCGCCGCCATCGCGATCGTGTTCGCGCTGGCGTCGGCCTCGTACACGCCGATGATGCCGCTCGCCGACAGCTATGCCCTGCGTGGCCTCGGCGACCTCGGCCGTGCCTACGGGCCGGTGCGGCTGTGGGGCTCGGCCGCGTTCATTGCCGGCAGCCTGGGGGCGGGCGTCCTCATCGACATCATCGCCGCGCGCGACCTGATCTGGTTGTTGGTCGCTGCCATGGTCGTCACCGCGGCGACGGCGCTTGCGCTGGCGCCGCTTGCGCCGCGCGCAACGAATACGCGCGAACCGTCCTCGTCCGCGCGGGCGTTGCTGCGCGATCCCGCCTTCGTCGCAGCGGCAGCCGCGGCCGGCCTCATCCAGGCGAGCCACGCGGTCTATTACGGCTTCTCTGCGCTCGCCTGGCGGGCGGCCGGGCTCGACGGCGCGGCGATCGGCGCCCTATGGGCGCTCGCGGTGGCCGCCGAGATCGTGCTGTTTGCGATCTCCGGACGGCTGCCGTTTGCCCCCACCAGGCTGCTGATGGTGGGAGCGGCGGGCGCCGCCGTGCGCTGGGGCGCGATGGCGCTCGATCCTCCGACCACGCTGCTGCCGCTGCTGCAATGCCTGCATGCGCTGTCGTTCGGCGCCACCCATCTCGGCGCGCTCGGTTGCGTGGTGCGTGCCGCGCCGGCTGAATTGGGCGCGACCGCGCAGGGCTATCTTGCGGTTGCGCTCGGGCTCGTCATGGCGGCGGCAACCGGCGTCTCGGGTCTGCTCTATGCCCGCTCGTCGGGCCTCGCCTATGCGGTCATGGCGCTGACGGCCGTCACCGGCGGGTTTTTTGCCCTTGCCGCGCACCGGCTGGCGCAGGGCGCGCCGAGCCTGTTTCGATAGGCCATGCAACCGCAGCGCATGGTCGCTCACGGGGGGTTCAGCCGCGTGCTTGGCGACCGGCCTGGATCAGGGCGCGGGGCATGGCCCCGGCGCGGATGACGCGCGGGCGTGGCCGGCGGGGCGCGCTTCCTCGACGCCGGCGGCTGATGCTAGCATTGCCACGCGACCGAGCCGGCAAGCGAGCGCGACATGAAGGTCCGTCCCACGGAACGAGCATTGGGCGCGACGATCGAGGACGTCGACGTCTCCCGACCGCTCCGTGACGGCGAGTTCGCACAAATCCTTCGCGCACTCGGCGAGCACGGCGTGCTGTGCTTTCCCGGGCAGCGGCTCGAGGCGCAGCAATTCGCGCGTTTCGGGCGCATGTTCGGCGAGCTGGAGATCAACGTCGCCAATCAATTCCACGAACCGGGCTTTCCGGAAGTGATGGTGTTGTCCAACATGACGACGGACGGCAAGCCGATCGGGCTCGCAGATGCGGGTCAGGGATGGCACACCGACATGTCCTACAGCCGCGAGATCGCCTTCGCCAATGTCCTCCATGCCGTCAAGGTGCCGATGCGCGACGGCCGGCCGTTGGGCGACACCCAGTTCCGCAACATGCATGCGGCCTATGATGATCTTCCGCCCGACCTCAAAGTCCGGCTCGAAGGGCGTACGGCGACGCACGACTTTGCCAAGTTCTGGGACATGATGCGCGCACGACCCGGCTCCACGCGCGCAGCGCTTACCCCCCGGCAGCGCGCCATGAAGCCGCCCGTGTCGCAGCCGATTGTTCGCACTCACCCCATCACCGGTCGCAGCGTCCTCTACTGCAATCCTGGCTATGCCACCCGTATCGACGGAATGCTGGAAGCCGAAAGTGCCGCGCTGCTCCAATTTCTGTTCGCGCACCAGGAGCAAGAGAAATACTTCTACGCGCACAAATGGACGGAGGGGGATGTGCTGATGTGGGACAATATCGGCACGGTGCACAACGCAGTCGCGGACTACGGCCCGGACAAACCGCGCTACATGCGACGCGTGCAAGTCATGGCGACGAAGAATTATGCCCGCCTCGCCGTCTGAGCGAGGTAGGCTGAAGACGGGCTGGGTTTCCGCCTGGCACACGCTGATCGCCGCGGAGCCGGGTTCGGGGTCTCTTCCCGGCAAAGGCGGATTTGGGCTGGCAGATCTATGAAACCTAGAACATGCTCGACATTCCCGCGGCGCTCGCTGGCCTGCTGACGGCGATCCTGATGGACCTGATCGTGGAGAATTTCATCTTCCGCCATACCGCGGTCGTGACGGTGGGCCGATGGGGGAGGCAATCGTAAGCAGAGATTCGCGGGGCCGCCCAATGGATCGATGTTACGGAGTACGATGGCCGCACGTGCTTTGATCACCGCTTCGCTGGTCGAGCCGAGCACGCCTGCTTGGAGTGAAATCGCTTCGGATTGAATCGCCGCCGGCGGGGCCTCGTTCCCGCCCGCGGGCCATAGCTGTCGTCCACGCTCGATCCGGGAATCCGCTTTGGAGCTGCGTCAACTTCGCTACGCGCTGTCGGTTGCCAAGGAGCGCAGCTTCACGCGCGCCGCTACGCGGCTCAACGTCTCGCAATCGGCGGTCAGCGAGCAGGTCAGCCAGCTGGAGAATGCGATCGGCTTTGCGCTGTTCCGCCGCACGCCCCGAGGCATCGAGCTGACCGAACGCGGCCGCACGTTCCTCTACGAGACGGAGCGCGTCATCGGCGATGTGCTCAGCCTTTCCGATACCGCGCGGCGGCTGCGCGGGGCGCCCTCCGACACGCTGACCTTGGGGATGGGGTCCGGCATGGCGCAGATCTTCATGCCGCGCCTGTTTCGCGATCTCGCGCAAACGCTGCCGGCGGTACGGCTCGAGATCCTGACGGCGCCGACCAGAAACATCTTCAACGACCTGCACGAGGAGCGGGTCGACGCCGGCATCGCCATCGAATCCGACCCCGACCGCGTGCCCGGGGGGATCGTGACCGAGCGGCTCACGCAGGCCGAGATGGCGTTGATCACGCATCCGTCGCATCGCTTGGCGCGCGCGCGCAAGCCCATCGACGTCGGCAGCTTGGTGAGCGAGCCGATCATCATGAGCGAGCTGACCGTCGGCTACGGGCAGGTCGTGCTGTCGCTGTTCGCCGATCTCGGCATCCGCCCGAACATCCTCGCCGTCGCCGACAATATCGAGACCATGAAGGTCATCGTGCAATCGGGCGCCGGCATCGCCATCGTGCCGCGCGCCAGCGCGGCGAACGAAGCCGCTCTCGGCGTCGTCAAAGTGCTGCCCATCCTGCCGGCGCGTAGCGTGACCCTGAGTCTGTTCCGCCGGCGCCAGCCGCTGCCGCGAAGGAAGGAAGGTCATCTCGCCGCGGTCAGAGACATGCTGAAGGACCGGGACGCAGACTCGTAGACGATGCATCGGCGTTTTGCCGGTTCATGGCGCCGGGTCGAACAGATCGATCGCATTCAGCCGTCCGATCTTGACGTGATCGCGTTCGCTGATACTGGCCCGACCCGTGACCCAAGCGCGGCAGTGCCCCCGACATTGCCGCAAGATCCCGGCGGTGGCGGCAATTCCGCGCAAGCCGTTCCTCTGCACCCGGCATACGTGAGGCCGTGTGGCAACGCAGTCACCGGGGTGTGCTTCGCCTTTCGTTGGCGGGAGGCAAACCCGAAGTCCCACATCGAGTTAGGAAGGAGTTGTGCGATGAAATGTCTGACGATCCTGGGCTTTATCATCGGGGTGCTTGTTGCACCACTGCAAGCTCAAGCGCAGCAGGCCCCTGCCGGAGCCCCGGCTGGATTCAATGGTCTGGTTTGGGACCCACCGACGCAGGAGTACGTGGTCCCCAATGCGACCAGGCACTTTTCCCCGATCAATCATCCCAGAAGGCACCACAGCGGTTCTGCGACCTGACGCGCCCGCCACGGTGATCTTCGTCCGGCTGGTTCTGGCAACCGTTGCCTCGTGGCATTCGCCGCGGCAGCGGTTGCCGCCACTCGCGCGAGAAACCTATCGCGCCGTATCGGCAGGTTCCGCTTTGAGCTCCCCCTGACAGGGCTCCACCCGAGCGTCACCAGGGGTCATGCCCGTTTCTCGGCGACGCTGCGGTCCTCGGTATTGAGGTCCCATGGCCGCGCCCGCCGCTTTTGGCGAGACACGTCCTCACCAATCTTGTCGTTTAATTGTATACACTACGCGGATTTCGACGGGCATTCTCAACAAAATATGGCCAAGGCCGCCGACGTTTGTATACAATCAGGATGCAGATAACAGGAGCTTCAGGAGCAATGCGCCTGACGCACGAGGGCAGCTCATCGCAAACGGTGACCGCGCTGCTGAAGCTGCGCGAGCTCATCCTCGGCGGCGAGATCGAAGCCGGCGAGCGGATGTCGGAACTCCTGCTGGTCGAGCGCCTCGGCGTCTCCCGAACGCCGATCCGCGCCGCCCTCATGCGCCTCGAACAGGAAGGCCTGCTGCGCGCGCTAGCGTCCGGCGGGTTCGTCGTCAACGCGTTCGACGAGCGGGACATACATGCCGCGATCGAAATTCGCGGCGCGCTCGAGGGGTTGGCCGCGCGCCTCGCGGCCGAACGCGGCATTGCGCCCGCCGATCTCGACGATCTCAAACATTGCCTGTCAGGTCTTGACCAGCTCGTCTTCGAGGGCGGGCTCAGGCTCGACAGTTTCTCGGCTTACGTCGTCCTGAACGAGCGGTTCCACCGCATCATCGTCGACCTCGCCGACAGCACGGTGCTCGCACGGCAGATCGCGCGGGCGGTGAGCCTTCCCTTCGCCTCGGCTAGCGCGTTCGTGATGGTTCAAGCGCGGCTGCCGGAGGCGCAGGTCATGTTTACGGTGGCGCAGGACCATCACCGCTGCGTCGTACGCGCGATCGAGGCGCGCGAAGGCCAGCGCGCGGAGGCGCTGATGCGGGAGCATGCCCGCCTGGCGCGCCGCAACCTCGAGCTTGCATTGCGCAATCAACAGACGCGCGTGCTCGTGCCGGGATCGAATCTCATCACGCTTCCGGCACGCGTGGCATCTCAGATGTGATCAGTGTCGTTCGAAGAACAAACGCGGGAGGAATCAAGATGAAATTTCTTGCATGCAGCATGATTGTCGCGGCCGCCCTCGGCTTCGCGTCGCCGTCTTCGGCCCAGGATAAACCCGTCCAGCTCAAATTCTCGCACTGGGTTCCCCCGACGCATCCGATGCACGCCGCCGCGGTTGCTTGGGCGGACTCCATCGACAAGGCCTCGAACGGCTCCATCAAGATCACGATCTTTCCCGCCCAACAGCTCGGCAAGGCGTTCGACCACTACAACATGGCCCGCGACGGCATCGTGGACATCTCGCACGTCAATCCAGGCTATGAGCCCGGCCGCTTTCCCATCGTTGGCGCTGTGGAACTGCCGTTCGTTTTTTCCAACGGCAAGGAAGGAAGCGCGGCGCTCGATGCCTGGTATCGCCGCTATGCCGGGCAGGAGATGAAGGACGTCCGCTATTGCCTGTCGTTTGCGCACGATCCGGGCACGCTGCATTTCGCCCGCAAGAAGGCGGTGATGCCGGCGGACATGTCGGGGCTCAAGGTTCGTCCGCCGAACGCGGTGATCGCTAATTGGATGACGCTCCTGGGCGCGACCAACGTCCAGGCGGCGGCGCCGGAGATCCGTGACGTGCTCGAAAGAGGAGTGGCCGATGCAGCGGGTTCCCCATGGGGATCGATGCTGCTGTTCGGCATCGACAAGGTCACCAAACATCATATCGACTCGCCCCTCTACGTCTCGGAACAGGTTTGGGTTCTGAACAAGTCGAAGTATGACGCGCTGTCGCCGGCGCAGAAGAAGGTGATGGACGAGCATTGCACCAGCGACTGGGCGCTGAGGATAGCTGCGCCATGGGCGGATTTCGAGGCCGGCGGCCGCGACAAGATCAAGGCCATGCCGGGTCAAGACGTCTATCCGCTGAGCGCGGACCAGCTTGCCGCGTGGCGCAAGTCCGCGGAGGCGGTGACCGCCACCTGGGAGGCCTCGGTGCGAAACGCCGGTCAGGATCCGAAGGCGATCTTCGACGATTTGCGCAAGACCCTCGCGCAGTACAAGTCGGCCTACTAGGAGCGGGCGCCGCATTCCAAACGTGCTGCGTCAGCCCCATGCCCTATCAAGGCCACGCTAGCGTCCGGCGTGATCTCGCCAACCTCCCGCTGCGGTCGCGGTGGCGGCCGTAGAGGCGGCATTTTCATCGCCGGGGCGGGGCCAGCGTCGCTTGCGACGACGCCAGTGAAGGCCACGGGAGCGAGCGGAATTACGCGTGTTCGCCATCGCGCGCTCGCCGTTGGGTGAGGCAGCTCCTATCGGAATTTCCGATAATGGCATCGCCAAACGGTCTTGGACTTGCGCACCGGCTCTCGCTCATACTTGAAGGGCCGGAAGACGGGGCGCGGCGCGCTGGCGGACGGGCCTGCGCGATGCGATGCGAGGCGTTGCATGACGAAGAAACGCGCCAGTCTGCGGATCGGCATCGATACCGGGGGCACCTTCACCGACATCGTCTGCGTCGACGGCGCGTCCGGCACCATGCGGGTGACCAAGGTGGCGAGCACACCCGCCAATCCCGCGATCGGGCTCGTGCGTGGCGTGCAAGCGATTCTCGATGCCGGCGGCGCCGCGCTGGATGATCTCGCCGGGCTGGCGCACGGCACGACGGTCGCCACCAACGCGCTGCTGCAAGGCGAGATCGCGGGCCTCGGCCTGATCGTCACCGAAGGCTTTCGCCACATTCTGGAGATCGCCCGGCAGGCGGTGCCGGAGGGCTACGGCAACTCGTATTTCTGGGTGAAGCCGCAGCGCATCGTGCCGCTGCGCTACGTGCGCGAGGTCGGCGGGCGGCTCGATTTTCGCGGACAAGAGCTGCGGCCGCTCGACGAGGACAGCATCCGCGCCGCGACGCGGTTCTTTCGCGCGCAGGGCATCAAGGCGGTCGGCGTCTGTCTGCTGCATTCCTACGCCAACGCCGCACATGAGCGCCGCGTGGCCGAGCTCGTCGCCGCGGACTATCCGGACGCTACCGTCTCGCTCTCATGCGATGTGCTGTCCGAATACCGCGAATACGAGCGCGCGGTAACGACCCTGGTCGACGCCTTCGTCAAGCCGCATATGGGCCGCTACCTCGAACGCATTCGCGACGAGCTCGGGCCCGGGCTGCGGGACAAGCCGTTCCTGGTGATGCAGTCGAGCGGCGGCGTCGCCAGCCCCGATCAGGTGATGCGCAAGCCGATCACCACCGCGCTGTCGGGTCCGGCCGCGGGCGCGCTCGGCAGCGCCGTGGTTGCCGAAATGGCGGGATTTCCCGACGTGGTGACCCTGGACGCCGGCGGCACCTCGACCGACCTCTGCCTGATCGAGGGCGCCAAGCCGCAAGTGACCAACGGCGGCGCCGTGGGGCCGTTCCCGGTGCGCATCCCGATGATCGATATCGAGACCATCGGCACCGGCGGCGGCTCGATCGCCTGGATCAGCCGCGAGGGGCATCTGAAGGTAGGGCCGCGCAGCGCCGGCGCCGAGCCCGGGCCGATGTGCTACCCGAAAGGCGGCGACGAGCCGACCATCACCGACGCCAATCTGGTCATGGGCCGTATTCCTCCGGCGCTCATCGGCGGCGGCATTCGCTTGAACGTGGAACGCGCGCGCGCGGGCATCGCCGACCTCGCGGCGCGGCTCCCCGGCAACATGGGCGCGGAGCAACTCGCCGAAGGCATCATCGAGATCGCCAACTGGAACCAGGCCAATGCCATCCGACAGATGACCATCCAGCGCGGGATCGATCCGCGCCAATTCGCGCTGCTCGCGTTCGGCGGCTCCGGTCCGGCGCAGTCGCCGGCGGTGATGGAGCTGATCGGCATGCGGGCCTGCATCGTGCCGCCCAATCCGGGCAATCTCTCCGCCTTCGGTCTTTTGGCCGTCGACTGGCGCACCGATCACATCGTGACCAAGGTCATGCACGAGGACGCGATCGAGCTTGCGGCCGTCGCGGCCATCTATGCCGGCCTCGAACGCGACGCCGCCGTCACGCTCGAGCGCGACGGCATCGAGCGCTCCCGCATCCGCCTCGTGCGCGAAGCCGACGTGCGCTATGCCGGGCAGTCCATGGAAGTGCGCGTGCCGGCGCCTTCGGGTCCGATCGACGGCACGTTCGCCGCCGGTCTCGTCGATGCGTTCCATGCCGCCCATCTCAAGACCTTCGGCTACAACTATGCCGGCGAGCAGAAGGTGGAGCTGGTCAATTTCTGCGTGTCCGGGTTCGGGATGATCGATCGCCCGAGCATTCCCAGGCTCGACCTCGGCGTCGAGGCGCGGCCGCAGCGCGGCACCCGTCCGGTCTACTTCAACGGCGCCATGCGGGAGACGTCGATCTACCAGCGAGCTTCGCTGCCCGCCGGCTTCCGGCTCGATGGGCCGGCCGTGGTCGAGGAATTCGGCTCCACCACGGTGGTCTTTCCCGGCCAGCAGCTCGAGGTCGACCCGCACGGCATCCTGATCGTGCGACGCGAAGGCACAGCGTCGGAGGCGAGGCGGTGAACATGCACCCCACGGTCGCGCCGTGGCCGCTCGCGCCGAAGGGGTCGCCGCGTACCGTAGACCCTATCGTGCTGCAGATCGTCGAAGGCACGCTCAATTCCATCGAGGCGGAGATCGAATACGCCATCGAGCGCACCGCGCGATCGCCGATGATCCGCGAAGCGCACGACTATCGCGTCGGCTTGTTCGACCGCTATTGTCGAAAGCTCACCGGGCGCTCCTATTCGGCGATGCCGAACGCGGTGGTGCGCGACTTTCCGCCGGACACCATGCGACCGGGCGACGTGTTCCTGATGAACGACACCTATCTCACCGAGGGTTCGATCGGCCACCTTCCGGATTTATGCAGCACCGTTCCGGTTTTTCATGGCGGCGAGGTCGTCGCCTATATCCAGGCCTTCGGCCACCACGACGATATCGGCGGGCGCGTGCCGGGCTCGATGCCGGGCACCGCCGTGACCGTGTTCGAGGAAGGTCTCGCCATCCCGCCGATCAAGCTCTACAGCGCCGGCGTGCGCAACGAGGCGGTCTTCACCATCATCAAGCGCAACACCCGCGTGCCCGAGATGCTCGCCGCCGACCTCGACAGCGAGGTGCAGGCCTGCCTGATGGGCGCCCGGCGCATGGCGGAGCTGTTCGAGCGGTTCGGACGCGATACGGTGGAAGCCTGCTTTCAGGCCATCCTCGACAAATGCCGCGACATCTTCCGGCGCGAATTGCTGCCGAAGATCGCCGACGGCGAGTATCGCTGGGAGGACTACGTCGAGCACGACGGTGTCACCGATCCCAAGCTGCACAAGCTCGTGCTCACCATGATCAAGCGCAGCGACCGCATCGCGCTCGACTTCACCGGCACCGATCCGCAGTCCGCCGGGCCCATCAACTGGCCCGCCGACTATGCCGGCGGCGCCTTCCTGATCAAATGGATCGCGCCGATCCTGCGCAATCTCGCCGACACGCCGGAACGCGCGGCGGAAATCCACGTCAACGAAGGGGTCTGCGAAGTCTTCGACGTGATTTTTCCGGAGAAGGGCACCTTGATCACGCCGCGGTGGCCCGCCGCCACCAATGCGCGTTCGTTCGTGCTGTTGCGCTGCCTGGGGCTGCTCGCCGGGGTGGTCGCGCAGGCAGTGGACGGACGCATGCCGGCTGACCAGGAAACGATCCGCTACACCGGTTTCTACGGCACTGACGCCACGGGCCGGACATTTCTCTCGCGCGAGGTACTGGGCGGAGGCTCCGGGGGGCGCCATTACGCCGATGGCAATGACGCCATTCACATCGTGCCGAACTCGCGCAATCAGCCGGCCGAATTCACCGAGACGCGGTTTCCGCTCTTGGTGGAGAAGCTCGCCCTGAGCACGGATTCGGGCGGCGCCGGCAAGCGGCGCGGCGGTCTCGGCTACGAGAAGCACTATCGCGCGCTGGTGGATTGCCGAACCATCGTCACCGCCGACCGCGTGCGGCTCGGCTGCTACGGGGTCAACGGCGGCAAGGCGGGACTGCCGTTCTGCGTGACCATCGACATCGAGGGAAAGCCGCGCGACCTCGGCGGCCTCGTTGATGGCGAGCCGGTGCTGGCCGGTCAGGTGGTCCGGGTGCGCACCACCGGCGGCGGCGGCTGGGGCGATCCGCTCGCGCGTGAGCCGGAGCTGGTCCAGGACGACGTGAGCGAGGGCAAAGTGTCGCTTGCGGCGGCGCGCGACGATTACGGCGTTGTGCTGGTGCCGAGCGCGGGCGCAGACTCTCTGACGATCGACATGCCGGCGACTGCGGCTTTGCGGGGCAGGCTGGCGGCCCGGCGCGGCCAGCCCGGCGCGATGATCGATCGCGGTGAAGGATACGAGAAAATGCTCCGCGGCGCGGTCGTGCCGTGGACGCGGTCGGCGTGAGATCGCGCCAGCGAGGCAATCGAGGACGAAGCGGATGGCGATCGAGGTCGTCAAGGTCGAGCTCAAGAACGTGCAGGATGCCTCCGGGCTCGAGGCCTGCATCCGCCAAGCTCGATGCAGCGCCGACGAGGTGGTCGCGGTGATCGGCAAGACCGAGGGCAACGGCGGCGTGAACGACTTCACGCGCATCCTCGCCGATCAGGCGTTCCGGCGCGTCCTGCTCGAGCACGGCCGGCGCTCGGAGCAGGAGGTGGCGCAGATCCCAATGGTCTGGTCGGGCGGCTGCGACGGCGTCATCACGCCGCATGCCACGATTTTCGCCCGCAACGCGAAGACGGGGCCGGCGTCGAAAACGCGCCTCGCCATCGGCACGGCCATGAGCGCGGAGCTCAAGCCGGAGGACATCGGGCGGCCGGCGATGGTGGAGAAGGTCGCCGAGGCGGTGAGGGCCGCGATGCGCAACGCCGGCATCGATGATCCCGAGGACGTCCATTACGTGCAGACCAAGACGCCGCTGCTCACCATCGAGTCCGTGCGCGAGGCGGAAATGCGTGGCCAGCATTGCGCCTGCGAGGTGCACGATTCCATGGGCGTGTCGAACGGCACGACCGCGCTCGGCGTCGCGGTGGCGCTCGGCGAGATCAAGATGCCGCAGGCGCAGGCGATCTGTCGCGATCTCGATCTCTATTCCTCCGTGGCCTCGTGCTCGTCCGGCGTCGAGCTGACCCAGGGGCAGATCGTGCTGCTCGGCAACCGGCCGGGCGCCGGCGGCCGCTACCGCATCGGTCATTCAGTGATGCAGGACGCGCTCGACATCGACGGCATCTACGGCGCCATCCGCAATGCCGGCCTCGAATTGCCCGCGCGGCCGCGGGCCGAGGATCTGGCGGGCAGGGTGGTCAACTGCTTCATGAAATGCGAAGCCGACCGCCGCGGCACGCTGCGCGGCCGGCGCCAGATCATGCTGGACGATTCCGACGTGCACCATCACCGCCACTCGAAAGCCGCCGTCGGCGGCGTCGCGGCGGCGGCGATCGGCGATCCCGCCGTGTTCGTTTCCGTCGACGCGATGCATCAGGGCCCGCAAGGCGGCGGCCCGGTGATCGCCGTCGTCGACGTCGGCGAGTGAGGCCGGCACGAGACTTGCAGTTCACCTGCCGAGCCGGCCCCTACGGCCGACCCCCGGCGAACCTGGAGGGAGTGCAATGCGTAACGCGATCGCCCGCCGCCGCCTGCTGGCGGCCATTGCCGGAGCAACGGTGCTTGCAGCTGTTCCCGCCGCCGCGCAGGACAAGGTCAAGGTCGGGGTTTTCCCGGTGAGCTCGTCGCTGCCTTACTTCGTGGCTCTGGAGCGCGGTTTCTTCAAGGAGGAGAACATCGAGCCGGAGATGGTGCGGCTGATCGGCGGCCCGCCGAACGTGGCCGCCATGATCACCAACCAGATCGACGCGTCCGCGGTGCTCGTGACCATCGAGGGCATGAACGCCGACCTGAAAAAGCCGGGCGTGGCCATGTACATCTCGCTCAACAGCCAGAACAAGACCTATCAGATGGAGCAGTTCGTCGTCCGCAAGGACTATCCGGCGACCTCGCTCAAGGACCTCAAGGGTGCCAAGATCATGTCGGCGCCCGGCCCCGCCAACGTGACCATGGCGAAGGCGGCTCTGGCCGCGGTCGGGCTGAAAGAAGGCGACTACACCATCGATCAGCTCGACATGGCGCAGCATGTCAACGTCATGCAGTCCGGCACTTTCGACGCCGGCTACACGCTCGAGCCGAACGCGTCGACGATGCGCAAGCTCGGCATCGCGCGCACGATCGAAGCCGGCGTGATCGCGCACTACATCTTGGGCGATCCCAACGCCAACGCCTTCGTCGCCGGCTGTGCGCTGACTAGCGACTTCATCAAGAGCCGTCCCGATGTGGCCAAGCGCTTCGCCGCGGCCTGGGCCAAGGCGGTCAATTTCATCAACGGCAACCCGCAGGAAGCGCGCAAACATCTCTTGAAGAACACGTTCACTCCTCCGGACGTGGTCGATACCGTGCCGATGATCCGGTACTACATGGCGGGCGACCTGACGGCGAAGGACAAGGCGGAGTTCCAGAAGTTCATCGACTTCTCGGTCAAGATGGGAACGTTGCCGGAGAAAATCGATGTGACCAAATACCTGCAGACGTTCTGAGCTCTCCGCGCGGAGGCCCGCACGTGCTCACGCCGGCCGCCGAGATCAAGCCGAGCGCGGGGGTCGCTGCGGCGGCTCCCGCCCACGTCACTGTCCGCGGCCTGTGCAAGCGCTTCGGCGACGCCACAATCTACGACGATTTCGATCTCGACATCCCGCGCGGCAGGTTGGTCTCGATCTTCGGCCCGAACGGCTGCGGCAAGAGCACGCTCATCAACATGATCGCCGGGCTGATCCCGCTTGACGCCGGCGAGGTTCTGTTCGACGGCAAGCCGCTGAGCCAGATCAAGTTCGGCTATGTGTTCCAGAACTACCGTGAGGCGCTGTTCCCCTGGCTGCGCTCGTTCGCGAACGTCGAGTATCCGCTCAAGCTGATGGGCATGCCCAAGGCGGAACGCCGGGCGCGGGTCGAGCGGCTGGTGGCGCATCTCGGCGTCAAGATCGATCTTGCCCGATATCCCTACCAGCTCTCGGGCGGCCAGCAGCAGCTGGTGTCGATCATGCGCGCGCTGGTGGTGGAGCCGGAGATCCTGTTTCTCGACGAGCCGTTCTCGGCGCTCGACTACGAGATGACGCTGTTCATGCGCGAGCAGTTGCAGCGCATCTTCATGGAGACTGGGACGACGACCGTGCTGGTGTCGCACGACTTGGAAGAGGCGGTCTATCTTGCCGACCGCGTGTTGCTGCTGTCGCGACACCCGGCGCGTATCGCCGACTATGTGCATTACGAGACGCCCCGCCCGCGCAACGACGAAACGCTGTCGCGTCCGGACTTTGTCGCGACCAAGGCGCACTGCCTGGAGATCTTCCAGCGCGAGGTGCGGCGCGCATGAGGAGGCTCGACCCCTATCTGCCGGTGGTCGGGGTGGCGGGGCTGCTCGCGCTCTGGTACCTCGCCGTGGGGGCGAAGCTGGTCGACCCGGTGCTGCTCCCGCCGCCGACGGACACGTTCCACGCCATGTGGACCGGCATGATCGGGGGCAAGCTCGGCAGCGACTTCCTGCACACCGTCGAGCGCACGGTCTATGCCACGGTGATCGCCGCGGTGATCGCCATTCCGCTCGGCATCTTTCTCGGCGCGTCGGAACGGCTCTACCGCTCCGTGGAGTTCGTCGTCGACTTCTTCCGCTCGACGCCGGCTTCCGCCATGTTCCCGCTGTTCCTGGTGCTGTTCGGCGTCGGCGACCGCACCAAGATTTCGGTGGCGGCGTTCGGAGCCGCGCTGGTGATCCTGTTCAACGTCGCCTACGGGGTGATGAACGCGCGCAAGACGCGCCTGCTCGCGGCCAAGGCGATGGGCGCGTCGCGCCTGCGCATCCTGATGGACGTGATGCTGCTGGAATCGCTGCCGCAGACTTTCGTCGGCCTGCGCAACGGCGTGTCGCTCGCCCTGGTCATCGTCGTCGTCGCCGAGATGTTCATCGGCTCCACCGACGGCCTCGGCAACCGCGTGTTCGAGGCGCAGCAGCTGTTCGCCATGCCAGACATGTACGCGGCCATCTTCGCCGCCGGCGCGCTCGGCTACGGCCTCAACCTCATGTTCCTGCTCATCGAGCGGCGTTTCGTGCACTGGGCCGGCAAGTAGCAGACACATGGCCGACGCGAGCCTAACCCGCAAGTCCGCGCGCGAGCTGGCGCGGCTCATCCGCAGCCGCGGCGTGAGCCCGGTCGAGGTGCTCGACGCCCATCTCGCGGTGATCGAACGTGTCAACCCGAAGCTCAACGCGATCGTCACGCTCGCGGTGGAGCATGCGCGCGACGCCGCGCGTGCGGCGGAAGCGGCGGCGGCGAAGGGCGAGCCGCTCGGCGCGCTGCACGGACTGCCGGTGGCGATCAAGGACGTGACGCCGACCGCGGGCATCCGCACCACCTTTGCCTCGCCGCTGTTCGCGGACCATGTGCCGGGCGAGGATGCCGAAGTCGTACGCCGCCTCAAGGCGGCGGGCGCGATCATCCTGGCGAAAACCAATACGCCGGAATTCGCCTGCGGCGCCAACACCGACAATGCGCTGTTCGGCCCGACCCGCAATCCCTGGAACCCGGCCTTGAGCCCGGCGGGCTCATCGGGCGGCTCGGCGGTCGCGGTCGCCACCGGCATGGTACCGATCGCGCAAGGCACCGATTTCGGCTGCTCCATCCGCATCCCGGCGGCGTTCTGCGGCATCGTCGGCATCCGCCCGACGCCCGGGCTCACGCCAAACCATCCCATGCCGCTCGCCTGGGATCCGGGCCAGGTGCACGGCGCCTTGGGGCGCGACGCCGAGGACGTCGCGTTGATGCTCGACAACATTGTCGGGCCGAGCCGGCTTTCGCCGATTTCCGTCGCGCCGCCGTGGTCGAGCGCGCTCGCGGAAGTCGCCCGCCGGGCGGACGCACAGGGCCTGCGCGTCGCCTATGCCTCCGACATTGCGGGGATCGGAGTCGACGCGGAGATCGATGCCGTCTGCCGCAATGCGGCGGAGCGGCTGCGCGAGGCCGGGGCGCGCGTCGAGGAGATCGCTTTCGACGTGTCCGACGGCCGCGACCCCTATCAGACCTGGCGCGGCGTGTGGATGGTCGGGCAGCAATTCCAGAACCTGGGGGAGCTCGAGCATTTCGGCCGGAACCTCAGGGGCAACGTGCGGGCCGGCCTTGAGCTCACGGCGCTCGATATCGCCGCCGCCGAACGCAAGCGGTTGGAGGTGTTCCATCGCTTCCGCGCGCTGTTCGAGCGGTTCGACGTCCTGCTCACGCCCGCCGCGCCGGTGAAACCGTTCCCGGTCGAGATGAATTTCCCCGAGAAGATCAACGGACGCACGTTCGAGAACTATGTCGACTGGATCGCGCCGGCGTTCCTGGTCACGCTGGTGAGCCTGCCCGCCGGCAGCGTCCCCGCCGGCCTGACCCGCGAGGGGCTGCCGGTCGGCATGCAGATCGTCGCGCCGCGCTTCGAGGAGCCGTTGATTCTGGGCGTCGGCAAGCTCATCCAGCGCGCGAGCGGTGTGGGCTGGCCTTCGAACGGCGCTGCTCGCGAGGCATGAGTCCGCCGGCGCCGCGCGCGCCGGGCCGACGAGTCGGCCGTGCCGCAAGCTTGCGGCGACGAGGTTCAGCCCGCGACAAATTCGTGATCGCCATCACAGCAGCGAGCGGCACATTCAAGTAATGCAGTCGGATGTCAGTTCGGCCGTGCGACGGCGGACGCGGCACGGTCGAATGACGGCACTCCGGGGCGAGGAGACGAGCGTGAATAACCGTTGGTGGTTTCCATTCACCGGAATGGAGGAGCTGTCCTTCAAGCGCGAGCCGGACGGCTGGGTCTACCGCGACCCCAATCCATGGCTTTTCGGTTCGGCGCGATACTATCTGTTGGTCGGATCGTCGAGTGTGGCGCTTTCTCTGGTTGACGATTGTCGTGATCGTCGTGGCGAGCGTGCCGATGACGGCGTCGGGCCCGGATGCACCGCGCTCCGTCGCCCTGTTCGCGGGCAACGTGCTCATCGGCTTGGTCGTTGGAATGATCTCGAATGCATATCTGTGCCGGGCGATCAGGCCGGTCGTCGCGTGCCTGCGTCCGACGGCGCGGCGGATAACGCGGGGTGAGGCGATCGAGCGGCAGATCGCGGTGTTCTCTGGCGGGTACATGTTGTTCTTCGGGCTGCTCTCGTCGGCCTTGTTCGCGCTCACGGCGTTGCCGCCGCTGCTCACGTCGGCCGGCTGGGACGCATGGTCCGTCTGCGGCGCGCTGTTGTTCGGACCCGGAGCGGTCTATTGGTTCGCGTTGTACGTCGCCAAGCGCAGGCGGTCGGCAGCTTGATGTCGCCGTTCGGTTGGTGGTGGCTCGCAGGTTGTTGCAACTGAACGGCGTCGTCGGTTACTGAGCGCGTCTACTTGGTGGCGTGGCGCTTGCGTCGCTTCTTCTTGACCGGGAGCTTGTGGATCGTTGCGCTCTGGCCCAGGCTTTGCCGCAGCGCGGATTTCAGATCCGTCGGCCGGCCATATTTGCGCAGCAAGTCGCGGAACGCCTCGTCGGCGAGCTCCTGGAAATCCTGCATCCGGTCGCGCGCCAGCAAATCCAGGGCCTGCCAGGTTTCGTCGTCGATCTGCACCCGCTTGCCGGGCATCAGCGCGCAGCCGTGCGTTCGTGATGCGCGTGCAGAAACTGCGCCAACTGCTCGCGCAGGCTTTCGTCGCGCTCGGTCTTGTGGCCGAGGCGGACGGCGCGCTCGAACAGTTGCTGCTGCAGTTGCTGCGGCAACTCGCTCCACAGATCGAGCGCGGCTTCGCCCAGTACCTTGGCGAAGCGCTCCGGACTTTCGCGGTCGGCCATCGAGCCCTCCAGGGATGACGGGGAACGCCAGGTCGGACCCAAGGTTCCAGCCTAATCTGTTACCACCGCAACCGCGAGCCGTATTCGGTCCTCGGCCCAATCGCCACCATCGCGGTTTGGGCGCATTTTTAGATCGGGATGACGATTCGAAGAATCGTCATCCCGATCTAGCGCGCGCGCCGCTCTGCGTCGCCGGTCACTGGCAAGTGTGATACATCGCCGCGAGCTCGCGCCCGCTGAGAAACATCATGTGCGGGGAGAGGCCGCCGCGGCGGGCGATCCAGTGACGCACGTGCTCGGGATAGATGTCCATCAGCAGCTTGGTCGCCGTCCGGCTCGGAACCGGCCGGCCATCCTCGCCGGGATGCCAGGCGGCATGGAAACCGAGCCGCGCGCGGCGGGTGACACAGATGCGCTCCGGCGGGATGACGCCGAGCACCATCGTGCATGCCGAAAGACACGGGCCGTCGATGATTACTTGCTCGCCGGAGCCGCGCAACGCCACCAGATTTTCGAGATAAGGACCGATCTGGCCCCCGGGATCGGACTTGATGCGTATCGCCGCCTGCGCACTCATCACCGTCAGCGCCGCAGCAACGGCGCCGGCCAGAACAGCAATTTTCATGCGTTCCCCTCTCCGTGCTCCCGGCGCGTCCGGTACACGGGACGCACCGCCCTCGCGCAATGTTTGAGAGTGAAATGTGTGCGAAATGTGAACAGGGGACCGGTCGCCGCCGATGAGGCGGAGCGGTTTCACATTTCGCGCGCGGAAATCGCAGCAACGGCGACCGCGCATGCGTCATTCCGGCCCGGCGTATTTGCCGGCCGTCGCCGGGAACATCGACTTGACAATCTTGAACTTCGAGATGTCGACGGTCGCGTCCATGTGCAGGAAGATCGCCGCGTCGCGCAGCACCTTCTCGACGCCGAAATCCAGCATCACGCCGTTGCCGCCGTGCAGCTCGACGCAATGCTGCGCCACCTTGAGGATCTCCTCGGAGGCGAACAGCTTCACCATGTTGCACAACGTGTCGGCATCGGCCGCATTCACGTCGACCGCGCGGGCGGCGCGTTCGAGCAACGCGCGCACCGCCTCGAGCCGCGTCGCCATGTCGGCGATGCGCAGCGCCACGGCCTGGTGCTTGATCAGGATGCGGCCGCCCTGCACGTAGTTCTGCGCATAGTCGGCCGCGAGCTCGAAGGCGCGCATGCCGACGCCGAGATTCTTCGACGCCTGGATGATCTTGCCGGGTCGGAAATAGACTCCGGCCTTGCCGAGCGCGTCGTCCTCCACCAGCAGGTGGTCGTCCGGCACGAACATGTCCTCGAACACGATCTCGCCGTTGTTCATGAACCGGCAGCCGAGGGTTTCGTTGCAGCGCGCGACGGTGAGCCCCGGCGTGTCGCGCGGCACCAGGAAGCTCGACGTGCCCTGCAGCATGCCGACCTTCGGATTGGTGTTGGCGTAGACCACGTAGAGCCCGGCATCGTAGCCGTTGGAGATGAACTGCTTGCGGCCGTTGATCAGCCAGCCCCCATTCTTCCTGACGGCGCGGGTCTGCATCGCCGCCTCGGGCACGTTGTAAGGCAGCCAGCGGTCGGAGGCGCCGCGCGGCTCGGTCAGGCAATGCGCGAGCAGGAACTGCGGATCCCCGACCAGGCGCTTGAACCATTTCTCCTGCAAATGGCGCGGTGCAAGATTGCGCAGCAGCACAGAGACCTTCCAGTTCTGCACCAGCTTGTCGGCTAGTCCGGAGTCCCCGCGCGCGATTTCCTCCGAGATGATGGCGAAGGTCTGTACCTCGCTCGCCTTGTCGAATTCGATGCCGCCGAACTCTTCCGGGACGCCGAGAAAGCGGATGCCGATCTTGTCGGCGCCTTCGAGGATTTCGCGCGGCAGCCGCTCCTCGGGAGCCATGCTCCATTCGCGCTGCCAGTCCTTGCGAACGAACGGGATGACGACGTCGTCGACGAAGGCGCGGCAGCTGTCGCGCATGAGGATCTGTTCTTCCGAAAGCATGCCCGTGCCCCGTGACCGAATGTTCCGTTGCGACCGCGGCAGCTTAGCGCGGAACCGGCAATGAGGGGACGTGCCACGGGCGCTCTTGTCCGAAATTCGCTATCGATTGCCCTTTGCTCGGGTCCGGCCCGAAGCGCGCGGGCAAGGCCGGCATACCCGTGCGCTCTCCGCCGCCGGGCACGGCCCGCCTGGGGATTACGGTTCGCTGCAGCCATAGCTGATCATTCGATCTTGATGTTCGTGGCCTTGACGATCTCGGCCCACTTGCGCGCCTCGCCGGCGAGGAAATCGCTGAACTGCGCCGGCGAGCCGATGTTGGGCTCGACGTTGAACCTTGCCAGGCTCCGCCGCATGTCCGGCGACTTCAAGCCTTCGTTGATGGCGGCGTTAACCTTGCCGACGAATTCGGGCGGGGTGCCGGCCGGCGCCACGACGCCGGTCCAGAACGTCAGCAGATAGCCGGGATAGCCGCTCTCGATCATGGTCGGAACGTCCGGGAGATCCGGGCTGCGGGCGCCCCCGGTGACGGCGAGCGCCCGCGCCTTGCCGTCGCGAATGTAGGGAAGCAGCGACCCGATGCCGTCGATCATCATCTGGATCTGGCCCGACACCAGGTCGGTCATGGCTTGCGACATGCCTTTGTAGGGGACGAAGACGATTTCGGTGCCGGTGGTGAGCGTGAACAGCCCCCAGGCGATGTGGGGCGGCGAGGAGACGCCGGCGCCGTCGTGCAGTGTGCCCGGATTGGCCTTGGCGTAGGCGACGAACTCCTTCAGGTTCTTCGCCGGCACGGCCGCATTGATCGCTACCACCATCGAACCGATCGAGACCGAGGCCACCGGCGCGAAGCTCTTGATGGGGTCGTAGTCGAGGTTCTTGAACAGCGCCGGGCCGATGGAGAGGGACGTGGTGCTGCCGTAGAGCAGGGTGTAGCCGTCCGGCGCCGCCGCGGCCGCCGCTCGCGTGCCGACGGTCGCGCCGCCGCCCGGGCGATTGTCGACCACCACGTTCTGTCCGAGCCGCGAGGAGATGTCGTTGGCGATGAGGCGGGCGATGGTGTCGGGGGGCCCGCCGGCCGGAAACGGCACGATCAATCTGATCGGGCGGCTGGGATAAGGCTCGCAGGTGGCGGCACTGGCGGCGAGCGCGCTGACGCCCACCGCCGCAATGGCAGCCAGAAAGAATCGCTTGCCGCGCACGGCTTCGCCTCCCTCTGTCGTTTCCGGTTCGCGGCGGCTCTGCGGCCGCCTGCTGCAACCCTATCTCAGCACGGCGGGGCGGGCAAAGGTGCGCGGCGCCTGCGGACCGGCTTTCATCCCCACAGCGCCGGCGTCGCGGGATGCAGGCGGCTGCCGTCGCAGCGAAGGCCATCCGCCCGGTCGCGCGCGAGCAGCAGCGCGCCGTCGAGGTCGAC
>JBAUOM010000166.1:0-6739 GCA_049579765.1 Xanthobacteraceae bacterium | reverse complement strand
GGTAATTGCCCGCCTGCAGGCGCGCTACGCCGAAGAGAGCGGCATCCGCTCGCTCAAGATCCGGCACAACAACGTGCTCGGCTATTTCGTCGAGGTGACCGCACAGCACGGCGACAAGCTCATGGCACCGCCGCTCAACGCGACCTTCATCCATCGCCAGACGCTGGCCGGCCAGGTGCGCTTCACCACCACCGAGCTGGGCGAGCTCGAAGCCAAGATCGCCAGCGCCGCCGACCGCGCGCTCGGCATCGAGCTCGAGACCTTCGACAAGCTCGCCGCCGCCGTGACCGCGGCCGCCGACGACATCAAGGCTGCCGCCGAGGCACTGGCGATCCTCGACGTCGCGGCCGCGCTGGCGCAACTCGCGGTCGAGCGCCACTACGTGCGGCCGCAGATCGACGCCTCGCTCGATTTCGTGGTCGAGGGCGGGCGGCATCCGGTGGTGGAGCAGGCGCTCACGGGCGACGGCGGGCCGTTCGTCGCCAACGATTGCGACCTCTCGCCGCCGCACGCGGCCGCGGCCGGGCGCATCTATCTGCTCACCGGCCCCAACATGGCGGGCAAGTCGACCTATCTGCGCCAGAACGCGCTGATCGCGATCCTCGCGCAGATGGGCGGCTTCGTGCCCGCGCGCCACGCCAGGATCGGCGCCGTCGACCGGCTGTTCTCGCGCGTGGGCGCCGCCGACGATATCGCGCGCGGGCGTTCGACCTTCATGGTCGAGATGGTGGAGACCGCGGCCATCCTCAATCAGGCGGGCGAACGCTCGCTGGTGATTCTGGACGAGATCGGCCGCGGTACCGCGACCTTCGACGGGCTCTCCATCGCCTGGGCCACCATCGAGCACCTACACGAGCGCAATGGCTGCCGCGCTCTGTTCGCCACCCATTTCCACGAGCTCACTGCACTGGCGGCGACGCTGCCCCGCTTGTTCAACGCCACGGTCCGGGTGAAGGAATGGCAGGGCGACGTCGTGTTCCTGCACGAGGTCGTGCCGGGCGCCGCCGACCGCAGCTACGGCATCCAGGTCGCCAAGCTCGCAGGCCTTCCGGGGAGCGTGATCGAGCGGGCGAAGGTGGTGCTCTCCTCGCTCGAAGCCGAGGATCGCTCAGCGCCGCGCGGGCTCGAGGACCTGCCGCTTTTTGCCGCAGCGCCGCAGCCGCTGTCGCCGCCACCGCGCAACACGCCAGTTGATACAGTCGTCGCGGCGCTGGCGTCGTTGCATCCCGACGACATGTCGCCGCGCGAGGCGCTCGAGACGCTCTATGCCTTGAAGGCGAAGGCGGCGGCCGAGGATCGATAGCGACAGGGTGCGACAGTGTTGGACGTGCCGCAAGCGAATCAATAATCCCGAACCGGGAGGAGACGATGAAGAAATGGCTTTGGCCGGTAATCTTGCTCGGGTGCCTCGCATCGGCCACGAGCGCGCCGGCGCAATCCTATCCTTCGAAGACGGTCACGATGATCGTCACCGCGTCAGCGGGCGGCGTTACCGACGTGGTCGCGCGCGCAATCGGCCAGCGCCTTTCGGAGAAATGGGGCCACCAGGTCGTGATCGAGAACAGGGGCGGAGCCGGGCACATCCTGGGCGCCGCCGCGGTCGCCAATGCCACGCCCGACGGCCACACCCTGATGGTGGCCGAGGCCGGCACCTACGTCATCAATCCCAACGTCTATCCGCCGGAGAAGCTGCCCTACGACGTGGAAAAGGGCCTGATCAACATCACCGGCCTGGTCCGCATCCACCACGCGCTGGTGATAACGCCGTCATTGCCGGTGAAATCGCTCGGCGAGCTGATCGCGCTGGCAAAGGAGAAGCCCGGCGCGCTCACCTACGGCACTGCCGGTGTCGGCTCCGGGCCGCACATGAACATGGCTAGGCTGGAGAACACCGCCGGCATCAAGCTTCTCGCGGTCCATTACCGCGGGGCGACGCCGGCTTTGACCGACGTCATCGGCGGACACACCAACATGATGCTGATCAGCGTGGGCTCCGCGCTCGGGCCGGCGGATGCGGGCAAGATCAAGATGCTCGCGGTGGGAAGCCCGAAGCGCCTGCCGTCGCTGCCCGACCTGCCGGCCGCCGACGAGAGCGTGCCGGGCTATACGGCGGGAACGTGGTTCGGATTGTCCACGACCGCGGGAACACCGCGTGACATCGTCATGAAGATCAACGCGGACGTGAGGCAGGTCGTCGCCGAGCCGGCAATCCAGGAGCAATTCGTGACGAAGCAGCTGTACGAGCCGATGACGAGCTCGCCGGAGCAATTCTCCGAGTTCATCCGGGCGGAAACGCAGCGATGGGGCAAGGTCATCCGCGAGCAGAAGCTCTCGATCGGCCACTAAAGCGGGATGACTTTGTCTTCGACTCGTCATCCCTACGGCGCGCCGGTATGCGCGCGGCTCAACGTCACGTCGATCGGCGGACCGCTCTTGAGCGTCTGATAGACCACGCAATATCGCTCCGTGAGCTTGAGCAGCTGCTCGAGCTTCTCCTCCGGCGCGCCGGTTTCGACCTCGAAGCGCAGGCGGATTGCGCCGAAGCCGACCGGCGCGTCCTTGGCGACGCCGAGCGTGCCGCGGAAGTCGAGGTCGCCTTCGGCCGACACGGCGCCGGACCGGAGCGGAATGTCGAGCGCGGTGGCGACCGCCTTGAGGGTGACGCCGGCGCAGGCGACCAGCGCCTCCAGCAGCATGTCGCCGGAGCAAAGCTCGAGCCCGGAGCCGCCGGTGGCGGGATGCAGCCCCGCCACCGCAAGCGCGCGCCCGGTCTCTACCTTGCAGGCGATATGGGCATCGTCGAGCGTGCCTTTGGCGCGCAAGGTGATGGAAGCGGATCGGGGATTGCTCTTGTAGCGCTCCTTGAGCGGCGCCTGCATGGCCCGCAACGCGGTGGCATCCATCGGGAGATCCCTCTCGTGTGCTCGCCGCCTGATGCGCGACGACAGGCGCACCGACGACAGCCGGCGGACAAAATCAAGCCGGAATCTCCGCATGCTCGGCAGCCCGGCCGTCGCGCTGCCGGCGCCCGCTGCCACGAGCGGGCCTTGCCGGCACGGCAAGACCCGGCGACGGCAATGCGCCGCGGACCGCCATCCATCACCGGAGAAATTTTCTCTCGCGAGCCGCCCCGCAGGCGAGGACGGCAAGAAAATATTGCCATTGACGATGGCAGCATAGAAGAATTTTTCATCTCCCCGGTGTCCACCCCCAAGGCCTCCACCCCCGCTCCGCGTCCGTCGGCGCCGCCACCGGTGACAGGCGGCGTGCGCTCCGGTATCCCGGTGAAGCCATGCTGACCCCGAACGATCAGGCCGCGCGCGATACCGAAGTCTTCGACGCGGCCGCCGTGGCGGCCGAGCTCGAGCACCTGGCCGAGGTCCATTCCGGCAACGAGCGCGAGCTGCGGCTCGCGGTGTCGCGACGCATCAAGACCGCGCTGATCGAAGGGCGCGCCACCGCCGAGCGCCTGCTGATCGCGGACCGGCACGGGCGGCGCTGCGCGGAGCGGCTTTGCTTCATGCAGGACGAGATCATCCGCGTGCTGTTCGAGTTCACCGGCAAGCACCTCTATCCCGCGCAGAACCCTTCCGAAGCCGAGCACATGGCGATCGTCGCCACCGGCGGCTACGGCCGCGGCGTCCTGGCGGCGGGCTCCGACATCGATCTGCTTTTCCTGCTTCCCTACAAGCAGACCGCCTGGGGCGAATCCGTCGCCGAGACGATCCTCTATTGCCTGTGGGATATGGGGCTCAAGGTCGGCCACGCCACGCGTTCGATCAACGAGTGCATCCGCCAGGCCAAGGCCGACATGACGGTGCGCACCGCGCTGCTCGAGTCGCGCTACCTTCTCGGCGACCGCAAGCTCTACGACGAGCTGGTCGTGCGCTTCGACAAGGAGGTGGTGCAGGGCACCGCCGCGGAATTCGTCGCCGCCAAGCTCGCCGAGCGGGAGGAGCGCCACCGCCGCGCCGGCCAGTCCCGCTACCTGGTCGAGCCCAACGTCAAGGACGGCAAAGGGGGCTTGCGCGACCTGCACACGCTCTACTGGATCGCCAAATATGTCTACCGGGTGCGCGAGCGCGAAGAGCTCATCGCGTGCGGAGTCTACGATCCGCGCGAGTATCGCCGGTTCCGCCGCTGCGGGGACTTCCTTTGGGCGGTACGCTGCCACATGCACTTCCTGACCGGCCGCGCCGAGGAGCGGCTGTCCTTCGACATCCAGCGCGAGATCGCGGTGCGGCTCGGCTACACCGAGCATCCGGGGCTGCGCGAGGTCGAGCGCTTCATGAAGCACTATTTCCTGATCGCCAAGGATGTCGGCGATCTCACCGCCATTCTCTGCGCCAAGCTCGAGGACAGCCAGGCCAAGGCCATGCCGGTGCTGAGCCGGATGATGGCGCGCTTTCGGCCGCGGACGCGCCACGCGCTGGTCGAGAGCGAGGATTTCGTCGTCGACTACAATCGCATCAACGTCGCCGACGAGAACGTGTTCAAGCGCGACCCCGTCAACCTCATCCGCATCTTCCATCTCGCGCAGAAATACAATCTGGCGTTCCATCCCGACGCCATGCACATCGCCACCCGCTCGCTCAAGCTCATCGACCAGAAGCTGCGCGAGGACCCCGAGGCGAACCGGCTGTTCCTCGAAATCCTCACCTCGACCAACGATGCCGAGACCGTGCTTCGGCGGATGAACGAGGCCGACGTGCTCGGCGCCTTCGTGCCCGCCTTCGGCCGCATCGTGGCGATGATGCAGTTCAACATGTACCACCATTACACGGTGGACGAGCATCTCTTGCGCTGCATCGGCGTCCTCTCC
This sequence comes from Xanthobacteraceae bacterium, assembly GCA_049579765.1. Lineage (GTDB taxonomy): Bacteria > Pseudomonadota > Alphaproteobacteria > Rhizobiales > Xanthobacteraceae > VAZQ01. The sequence continues at coordinate 1,917 of JBAUOM010000166.1, read as the reverse complement.
GACATTGAGGCCGGCCGCACCCAGGACACCAAGTTCGCCAACGAGCTGATGCGAACCATCCAGCCGCGCCACCGCGAGCTGCTCTATGTCGCGCTGTTCCTGCACGATATCGCCAAGGGCCGGATCGAGGATCATTCGCTCGCGGGCGCGCGGGTGGCGCGCAACCTGTGCCCGCGGCTCGGCTTCTCCACGGCGGAGACGGAAACCGTCGCCTGGCTGATCGAAGTGCATCTCACGATGTCGTCGGTGGCGCAGTCGCGCGACCTTTCCGATCGCATGACCATCGAGCACTTCAGCGCCGTCGTGCAGTCGGTCGAGCGGCTCAAGCTGCTCGCCATCCTCACCGTCGCCGACATCAAGGCGGTCGGCCCCGGGGTGTGGAACGGCTGGAAGGCGCAGCTCATCCGCACCCTCTATTACGAGACCGAGCCCGTGCTCACCGGCGGCTTCTCCGAGGTCAACCGCGCGCAACGCGTCGCCATGGCGCAAGCCGAATTCCGCGCCGAGCTCGCCGATTGGACCGCGGCCGAGGTGGATGCCTATATCGGCCTGCAGTATCCGGCCTATTGGCTCAAGGTCGATCTGCCGCAGAAGATCGCCCACGCGCATTTCCTGCGGTCGGCGGCGCAGGCCGGCAAGGCGCTGGCCACCAGCGTGACCTTCCCCGCCGCGCGCGGCGTGACCGAGCTCACCGTGCTCGCGCCCGACCATCCCTGGCTGCTCTCGATCATCGCCGGCGCCTGCGCGGTCGCGGGCGCCAACATCGTCGATGCGCAGATCTTCACCACCACCGACGGGCGCGCGCTCGACACCATCTCGGTGTCGCGCGAGTTCGAGCACGATGCCGACGAGGCGCGCCGCGCCGCGCGCATCACCGATTCGATCGAGAAGGCGCTGCGCGGCGACCTGCGGCTGCCTGAGGTGGTGGCCAAGCGGGCGACGGCGAAAGCGCGGCTCAAAGCCTTCGCGGTGCCGCCGGAGGTCACGCTCAACAACGGCTGGTCGAGCCGCTACACCATGGTCGAGGTCATCGGGCTCGACCGCCCCGGCCTGCTGTTCGAGCTCACCGCCACGCTCTCCAAGCTCAACCTCAACATCGCCTCGGCGCATGTGGCGACCTTCGGCGAGCGCGTGGTCGACGTGTTCTACGTCACCGACCTGTTCGGCGCCAAGATCACCTCGGCCACCCGCCAGGCGACGATCAAGCGCGCGCTCATCGCGCTGCTTTCGCCCGCCCATGAACCCGGTGCAAAGCCGGCCAAGAGCGCGGCGGCCGAGGTCACGGGCTGAGACCACGGCTGCGCGCATCGCATCCGGATTGCAACCCGCTCCTGTAAACAACAGGAAGAATACAGGCCGCCGGGCGGTGGACTCGATCAGCCTCGTGCTGAGAAGCATCGCAGCGCGATCCACCCACAGCAGCATCTGCAATCGCTGCCGCGCTGCAGTGCAGACAAGTTTACTCGGTCTGCGCAAGCTTGACTTCGTGCATCTCGAAGCAGGAGGGCGCCCGAAGCACGGGGGCCGCCCCTCGTCCTTCGAGACGCGCGCACGCAGCGCCCGTGATGCCGAGCCAGCGCGCCGCGCACGCTCCTCAGGACGAGGGCGGTTCAAACATACGGCGCTCGCGGCTCCTCGCTGGAGCTGTTGCCACATGTCCATCTTCACATCCCAAACAGCGCAAGTTTCTTCGTTGCCGCGGCGCGTTGCTGCGTCCGGGTTCTGCTTTCCTCTTTCCATCCGACCCCGATCGAGGGGCGGGCGGAGCGCCGAAAAGGCGCACTATTTCGTTTGTCGCGCTGTCGGGCGCGACGGCCACGCCTGGCGAGGCGCGGCGCGCGTCCGGCGGGACGCGCTCGCCTCTCCGGCGCTCCACCGTGGCGATTTTCGGCCGGGGGCCGCGCTTCCATCTCCGGC
>JBAUOM010000165.1:0-19718 GCA_049579765.1 Xanthobacteraceae bacterium | reverse complement strand
ATCGACCAGCTGTTTAAGGCCGAGCGGGTCGAGGACATCCTCGCCGCGCTCGACGCCGAAGGCGCTGGCGGCGGACCCGAGGCGGGCTTCGCGGCCGCCGCAGCCGCCTTGATGCGCACAAAATCGCCGACGAGTCTCAAGATCACGCGCGAGCAGATGCGGCGCGGCGCAGCGCTCAATTTCGCCGCCTGCATGCGCACCGAATTCCGCATCGTCTCGCGCATCATGCACGGACACGACCTCTACGAAGGGATCAGAGCGGTGATCATCGACAAGGACCTGGCGCCGCGCTGGCAGCCGTCCACACTCGCCGCGGTGAGCGCGGCCGAGGTGGAGCGCCATTTTGCGCCGCTCGCCGACGAGCTCGACCTGCCATGAGCAACACGGAGCGGCAGCAGACGCTCGAACCGGTGCAGGCCGACGAGGGCGAAAGCCAAGGCAGGCGATGGTCCCACCGGCTGGTCCTGTTCCTGCGGGTGATGGCCGGCTTGTCGCTGCTGAAGGGCCTCTATCATTGGGCGATCGTGTGCGGCATCGGCGCGCCGTTCCCGTCCGGCTTCGATTCCTATTCGACGCCGTACCAGGTCGCGACCGTGTTCTTCGCGATCATCGATCCGGTGGCCGGGGTGGGGCTATGGCTGGCCGCGCCGTGGGGCGCGGTCGTGTGGCTCACGTCGGTCATCTCCATGGCGGCGGTGGAGCTGCTGTTCCCGCAGATCTTTGGCGGAAGCGTATGGGTCATCGCGATCGAGCTGGTGCTGCTCGCCGCCTATCTGGGGCTCGCGCTGATGGCCGCGCGCGAGCAGCCGGAGTGACCCCGGGATAACGACAACGGCCGCAGCGGAGGACCGCATGGCGAAGATCGGCTTCATCGGGCTCGGCAATATGGGGCTGCCGATGGCGGCGAACCTGATCAAGGCGGGGCACGCGGTCTCGGGCTTCGACTTGAACGAAGATGCCGGCGCCCGGCACGCCGCCGAAGGCGGGACGAGAGCGCACTCGATCTCCGGTGCGTGCCAGGACGCCGATGCGGTGATCACCATGCTGCCCGCGGGCGAGCAGGTGCGTGAGGTCTATATCGGTGACGACGGCGTGCTCGCGGCGGTCGCGCCCGCGACGCTGCTCGTAGATTCCTCGACCATTGACGTGGAGACCGCGCGCGCGGTGGCGCAGGCCGCGCAGGCGCGGGGTCTTGCCATGGTCGATGCGCCGGTGTCGGGCGGCGTCGCGGGTGCGCAGGCGGCGACGCTCACCTTCATGGTCGGCGGCGAAGACGACGCCTTCGCGCGTGCGCGGCCGCTGCTGGAGGCCATGGGCAAGACCATCGTGCATGCCGGCGGGCCCGGCAACGGTCAAGCCGCGAAGATCTGCAACAACATGATCCTCGGCGCATCGATGATCGTGGTTGCCGAAGCGTTTCTGCTGGCCGAGAAGCTCGGCCTCGACGCGCAGAAGCTGTTCGACATCTCTTCGAGGTCGTCCGGGCAGTGCTGGTCGATGACGAGCTATTGCCCGGTTCCCGGCCTGGTGCCGACCTCGCCCGCGAACCGCGACTACCGGGCGGGCTTCACGGCGGCCATGATGCTCAAGGACCTGAAGCTGGCGCAGGCCGCCGCGCGCGCCACGCGCGCCACCACGCCGCTCGGCGCCGGCGCGGCTGCGGTCTACGAGCGCTTCGTCGACGATGGCGACGGCAACGTCGATTTCTCCGGCATCATTCGCTACCTGCGCGGGGGATAGCGCTGCGAACCGCTGACCGTCGTGACGGCGCCATACGCCGGGGGCCTGATGCGCACGGTGCCTCTTTCAATTTGCCCACCATTGCCGTATGCGCCCTCGCTGCCGCGCGGGAGAAACTATTGCGGTCGTGAAACGAATCGCCGAGGTGAGGGCGTTGCACAAAGCTCGGGTTTACTGCCCGAGTTGCCGTCTCCCGCGAAAGGAAACGGCGGATCCTGCCGTTCGCGCTAGGCGGCAAGGGGCTCATCGTCGGAAAAACGCTCGACAAACGCGCTCGAGAAGCCCCGCTCAACGTGAACAGAAGGTTACGACGCGTGTCGCGACGGCCCCGCGTCAATCGAACGTTCACCGTGGCGGATAAACCTTATCTTTAGCGTGTTGCTTAAGCCGATTTTAGACGCTGCCGCGTAGTGTGCATGTCGAGCGGGGAGACAGGGCCTCGCGGTCACGACAAACGACAACACACAGGTAGGCGTCATGATCAAAGCTGTTGCCAAAGCGCTGGAGCCGGCCGACCGTGAAATCCGGGTCGACCCCGTCCGTTCGCTCTATCTCGAGACCTTGACGTTGGTCGAGCGGCTGCACCGCCGCCTGCTCGACGTCATCAAGGACGAGTTCGACCGCCGGGGCCGCGCCGATATCAATTCGGTACAGGCGCTGCTGCTGTACAATATCGGCGAGAAGGACCTTACCGCCGGCGAGCTGCGCACGCGCGGCTACTATCTCGGCTCCAACGTGTCCTACAACTTGAAGAAGCTGGTCGAGATGGGCTTCCTCGATCACCAGCGCTCGCGCATCGACCGCCGTTCGGTGCGCATCAAGCTCACCGACAAGGGCCGCGAAGTGCGCGATATCGTCGAGATGCTCTATCAGAAGCACGTCGGCAGCGTCGCGCAGGTTGGCGGCATCAATTGCGACGAGTTTGCCACCCTCAACAAGTCGCTGCAGCGGCTGGAGCGGTTCTGGACCGACCAGATCCTCTATCGCCTCTGACTGCTGGTTCAACCTCCGAGCGCCTTGCCCCGGCTCCGGCCGGGGTATTTTTTTGCCCGCAACGCATGACATTGGTCCGTGGGCAGGATGCCTCGCCATCGCCCTCGCGTTCATCGAGGCAGGAGCCCGGATCGCAAAGGAACGCGAAACCATCTTCATAATGCGATTGGCGGCCGCGCCTTTGCCCTTCCTGGTGCCGCTGCTACACTGCACCGTTATCGATGGGACGCAAATGAAAGCAGTGAAGCCGGTGCTCGACAAGCTCTCCGCCGATGTGCGGGCCGTGGTCAATTCGCGGGAGTTCGCGGACAGGGTCCGCAACCTCGGCATCTTTCCTTAGGGCAACACCCCGCAGGAGCTCGATCGCTGGATGCGCGAGCAGATCGCTCGCTGGGTGGACATTGCCACGGCGGCCAACATCAAGGCCGATTGAAATTCCCGAGAGGACGTTCCCATGACCCAAGAGCAGGCGCCGCCGCCGACCACTGCTTATGGACCGCCGATCACGTTCGAGTCCGCGAAGAAAGCCATGACCGCCGCCGAAGCCGAGGCGCTGCGAAACCGCTGGGGCGTGGCGATCGCGGTCGTCGATTCCGGCGCCAACCTGGTCATGCTGCATCGGCTCGACAACGCGCAGCTGTCTTCCGCGCGCATCGCGGAGCAAAAGGCCCGCAGTGCGGTCGAGTTCCGGCGCCCGACCAAAGCGCTCGAGGACGCGGTCGCCGGCGGCGGCGTGGGCTTGCGCGTGCTCACCTTCGGTGCTTGCGTGGCGGAAGGTGGGGTCCCCATCGTCGCCGACGGCAGGATCATCGGCGCCATCGGGGTGTCGGGCGTGGCCTCGCACCAGGATGCGCAGGTGGCCCAGGCGGGCGCCGACGCGGTGAAGTGACGGGCGAAGTGGCCCGATTTTCTTGCGACGGTCTTGCAAGGTGGGTGCCCTCGACATGAACGGTGCGTCCGGAACCATCGATTGCGATGTCCACCCGATCGTCCCGGACATGAAGGCGCTCGCGCCCTATCTCGACGACTTCTGGCGCGAAACGGTGGAAGAGCGCGGCATCAACTCGCTCGAGACCGTCACCTATCCGCCCCATGCGCCGCTCACGGCGCGGCCGGAATGGCGCGGCAAGAACGGGCGCGCGGCGACCGCCGCGGGCGAACTGACGGCGCAGGTGTGCGACCGCTGGGGTGCCGGCGTGGCGATACTCAACTGTCTTTACGGGGTGGGCCTCCTCTTCAGCGAGGACATGGCCGCAGCTTTCACCCGCGCGCTCAACGACTGGGTCGCCAAGGAATGGCTCGATCGCGATCCGCGGCTACGCGCCTCGATCGTGGTGCCGATGCAGAACACGGACTATGCGGTCGACGAAATCGAGCGCTGCGCCGGCGACCGGCGCTTCGTGCAGATCCTCGTGCTGGCCATGCAGGAAACGCCGCTCGGCCGCCGGCATCTGTGGCCGATCTATGCCGCCGCCGAACGCCACGGCCTGCCGCTCGGCATCCATGCGGGCTCGACCTATCGTCATTCCATTACCTCGCTGGGCTGGCCGAGCTACTACATCGAGGACTATGCCAGCCACAGCCAGGCCTTCCAGTCGCAGGTGGCGAGCCTCGTCTGCGAAGGCGTGTTCGCCAAATATCCCGGGCTGAAAGTGGTGCTGCTGGAATCCGGCGTGACCTGGCTCCCCGGATTCCTCTGGCGATTCTCGAAGTTCTGGCGCGGCGTGCGCTCGGAGGTGCCCTGGGTCGACCGCCCGCCGGCGGAGATCGTGCGCGACCATTTCCGGCTCACCATCCAGCCGTTCGACGCTCCGCCCGATCCCGACGGCGTAGAACGCCTGATCGAGCATTTGCGGTCGGACACGATGCTGCTCTACGCTTCCGACTTCCCACACTGGCAGTTCGACGGGGACGAGACCGTGCCGGCGGGCATACCTGCCGCCTTGCGTCGCAAAATACTGGTGGAGAATCCGCTTGCGACCTATGATCGGCTCGAGACTCCCTGAGGAGGGCGCGCAATGAACATCGAGGTAAGGCAGCCGCAACGCGACGCCAAGGCACGAGTAGGCATCTTCGACTGCGACATCCATCCCAAGAGCGCGCTGGAAGATCTGCGGCCCTATCTCAGCAACCGCTGGTGGGATTATTTGCAGACCTACGGGCAGCGCCAGCGCCACGGCTATGTCAAGGGCTTTCCCTATCCCAAGAGCCAGCCGCTCGCCTCGCGGCGCGACTCCTGGCCGCCCGGCGGCGGATTGCCGGCGAGCGATCTCAACTTCATGCGCGAGCAGCACCTGGATTTCTACGGGATCGAATGGGGCATCATGAACCCGCTCTCGCCCACGGGGCAGGGCGAGCAGAATGACGAGCTCAGCGCCGCCATGGCGTTCGCGTCCAACGAGGACCAGCTCGAGCGCTGGAACAGGCGCGAGCCGCGGCTCAAGGCGTCGGTGGTCATTCCCTACGAAAACAGTGAGTTGGCGGTGACGGAGATTCGCCGCCGCGCCGGCGACCGCCGCTTCGCGCACGTGCTGTTTCTCAGTCGAACGAGCGAGCTTCTCGGCAAGCGGCGCTATTGGCCGATCTTCGAGGCGGCGGTGGAGGCGGGGCTTCCCGTCGGCGTGCACGTCTTCGGCTCGAGCGGTCGGCCCATGAGCAATACCGGCTGGCCCTCGTTCTATATCGAGGAGATCACCGAGCACTCGGCCTCGCTGGCGGCCTCGGTCACGAGCCTGATCATCGAGGGCGTGTTCGAGCGCTATCCCGAGCTCAAGATCGTGCTGATCGAGGCGGGCTTCGCGTGGATCCCCGCGCTCGGCTGGCGGCTCGACCAGAACTGGAAGCGCATGAAGGACGAGGTGCCGCATTTGCGCAAGGCGCCGTCGGACTATCTGCGCGAGCATTTCTGGGTCTCGACCCAGCCGATGGAGGAGGCGGAGGAGCCCGACCACGTTCTCGACGTGATGGAGTGGATCGGCTGGGACAAGATTCTGTTCGCCAGCGACTATCCGCACTGGGATTTCGACGATCCGTTCCTCGCGCTGCCGCCGAGCCTGAGCGAAGAGCGCCGCAATAAGATCTATTCCGGCAACGCCAAGGCGCTCTACCGGCTCGACTAGAATCCTGGAGCTGATGGTGGTCCTGAGATTGCGAGGTTCGTACCTGAACGTGCCGCAGGTGCTGACGAGCACCGGAGCCGGACCGCTAGTGGCCGAGAGCCGCTGAGCATGGCCCGGCACGTGGTTGCCGCGGTCGGCGACATCCCACCCGGCACGCGCAAGCTGGCCGAGGTCAACGGCCGCATGATCGTCGTGTTCAATCTGGACGGCGAGTTCTTCGCGCTCAACAACCGCTGCCCGCATCGCGGCGGCAGCCTGTTTCACGGCAGACAGACCGGCCTCGTGGAGGCGGACGGGCCCGGCAAATACTGCTATTCGCGTCCCGGCGAGATCATCCGCTGTCCCTGGCACGGCTGGGAATTCGACGTCCGCACCGGGCAATCCTGGTGCGATCCCGCGCGCGTCCGCGCCCGGCGCTATGCCGTCCGAGTCGAGCCCGGAACGCGGCTCGTCGCCGGCCCCTACGTCGCCGAGACCGTGCCGGTGGCGATCGAGAACGACTACGTCGTGGTAGAGGCCTGAGGGCAGACCCGTCGTTTCCGCGTAAAGCGCGGATCCATATTGCGGGGAGCCGGCGGAAATCCAGCCGGCGACGGGGGTGCCGGGCGCCCCTAGATGTGGGCAACACGCCCGCGACAGCGCCCATAGCTTGGCGGTCGGGGTGGGGTATGCTATCGGCCGGCCAGCCTCCCGGGGACCGGAGGGGCGATCCCCTGAAACGGACGTGAATTGCAATGACCGATCCGTCGCGAGCCGAGGCCGATGTCGCGAACCTGTTCACGGCACCGCTGGCGGAGGCCGACCCCGAGGTGGCCGACGCGATCGGACGCGAGCTGTCGCGCCAGCGCGACGAGATCGAGTTGATCGCGTCCGAGAACATCGTCAGCAGGGCGGTGTTGGAAGCGCAGGGGTCGGTGCTCACCAACAAATATGCCGAAGGGCTGCCGGGGCGGCGCTACTACGGCGGCTGCCAGTATGTCGATGTAGCGGAAAACCTGGCGATCGAGAGGGTTACGCGCCTTTTCGGATGTAAGTTCGCAAATGTTCAGCCGCATTCCGGCGCCTCCGCCAATGTCGCCGCCTTCATGGCACTGATGGCTCCGGGCGATACCTTCATGGGCCTCAACCTCGCCGCCGGCGGGCACCTCACCCATGGCTCCCCGGTCAACATGTCGGGGCGCTGGTTCAAGCCCGTGCCCTACGGCGTGCGCCGCGACGACCACCGTATCGACCTCGAGGAGGTGCAAAGGCTCGCGCGCGAGCACCGGCCGAAGGTCATCGTCGCCGGCGGCTCGGCCTATCCGCGCGTGATCGATTTTCGCCGCTTCCGCGCGATCGCCGACGAGGTCGGCGCCAAGCTCATGGTCGACATGGCGCATTTCGCGGGCCTGGTGGCGGGCGGCGCGCATCCCAACCCGTTCCCGCACGCACATGTCGTGACCTCGACCGCGCACAAGACGTTGCGCGGGCCGCGCTCGGGCTTCATCCTGAGCAACGACGAGGAACTGGCCAAGAAGATCAACGCGGCGGTGTTCCCCGGTCTGCAGGGCGGACCGCTGATGCACGTCATCGCCGCCAAGGCCGTGGCCTTCGGCGAGGCGCTACGCCCGGCCTTCAAGCTCTACGCGCGCAACGTGGTCGAGAACGCCAGGGCGCTGGCCGCGACACTGAAAGCGAAAGGTCTCGACATCGTCTCCGGCGGCACCGATACCCATCTCATGCTGGTCGATCTGCGCCCCAAGCGCCTCACCGGCAAGGTGGCGGAACTGGCGCTGGGCCGCGCCCGCATCACCTGCAACAAGAACGGCATCCCGTTCGATCCGGAGAAGCCGGCGGTGACCTCAGGTGTCCGCCTCGGCACGCCGGCCGGCACCACCCGCGGCTTTGGCATCGCCGAGTTCCAGGAGGTGGGTGAGCTGATTGTCGAGGTGCTCGACGGGCTCTCGCAGAAAGGCGTCGAGGAGGATGCCTCGACCGAAGCCACGGTGCGCGAGAAGGTGAAGCGGCTGGTCGCGCGCTTTCCGATCTACAACGGGTGATCGGTGTCTCGTTCCGCTTGAGCCTTCAGGTTCGCTTCATCGCCCGGGACACCAGAGGGCGGCAGGGCGTAGGAGAGTCCCATGCGCTGTCCCAATTGCAGCAGCCTCGATACCCAGGTGAAGGATTCCCGGCCGACGGAGGATTCTTCCGTCATCCGCCGCCGGCGCGTGTGCCTCGCCTGCAATTTCCGCTTCACCACCTTCGAGCGCGTGCAGCTGCGCGAGCTCACCGTGATCAAGCGCAACGGCCGGCGCGTCCCGTTCGACCGCGACAAACTCCTGCGCTCGGTGCAGATCGCGTTGCGCAAGCGTCCGGTCGATCCCGAGCGCATCGACCAGGTCGTCTCCAAGATCGTGCGCGAGCTCGAAAGCCAGGGCGAGAGCGACGTCTCCTCGGAGACCGTCGGCGAGATGGTGATGGAGGCGCTGCGCGCGCTCGACGATGTCGCCTATGTGCGGTTTGCCTCGGTCTATCGAAATTTCCGCGAGGCCAAGGACTTCGAAGCCGTGCTTGACGAATTGTCGAACGAGGACAGCCCGCCGGCTGCGGCGCGGAAGTGACCACCTGGCGTCCGGCCGGTCTAATCCGACTGCTGCTTGCCAAGATATTGAAACAGCGTCCGGTCCCACCAGTCGCTCTCGGTCTCGTCCAGGAGGGTGGCGTTGAGCACTTGCGGCAGCGCACCACTGCTCTTCGGCAACGCGATGGCGTAGTGCTCATGCTCCAAGACGATGTCGAGGACGCGCAGTTTGGCTGAAAAATCCTGCAACACCATCCAGGTCAGCAACGGCTTGTCGTAGACGAAGGCGTCGAGCGCGGCTGTTTGCAAGGCGGTCAGGCCGGCATGCGTGCTCGGGAAGGTCCGATGCGGAATACGCTCGCGGTCGAGATAGCTCACGGCCGCCGAGCCTGCCAGCGTTCCGACCCGCACGTGCCGCAGATCGTTCACGCTGTGCACCGCGCCCTGGAGCTCGCGCTGGGTCAGGGTCGAGGTGACGGCGGCCGTGAACACCGCAACCGTGATGATCGAGGCGATCATCCAGCCGATGGCGACGAGGCGGCCGGGCAGCGTCGTCGGCGCATGCTCGCCTCCGCCCGACTGCGTCATGGTGGAGGCGGACCACCAGAAGCCGGTGCCCAGCCCCTTGGCGCCCCCGCTGAAATGCTCGCTCCGGCGTCGCTCCAGCAGCCAGATCACGAATCCCACCCCCATCGCGAGGCCGAGCAGGACCGACACGGCCTGAAAAAAGCCGAACGAGAAGAGGGTGCGATAGATCGCGAGCCAGCGCGGCTCGCCGGTCGCTACCGCGACCCCGAGCCCCGCGGTGAAGTAGGGCTGGGTGAAGTCCACGACGCGATTGCGCGCCGCCGTCACCGAGATCGCGGCGATGCCGATGTCGAAAGAGCCATGCGCGATGCCGTCGATGATGTCCTGATTGGTCGTCTGTTCGGAAAAGCGGTAGCGCAGGTGTAACTGGTCGGCGATGCGGCGCCAGAGGTCTATGCTGATGCCGTGCCAGGTCCCGTCGTACCGCTTCATCGCAAACGGCGCCACCTCGCGGGTGGCGACGATCAGCTCGCGATCGGGCAGGGGCGGATTGGAAGAGGCTGGTTGCGCCCGAGCGCAATGGCATGTGAACGTCAGCACCACCAGAACGACAAGGGCTTGCAGCCCATTCACCTTCATCAAGCTCGCCTCCGCGCGCTTGCGGACAACCGCCCCGGCGCTTGCTGCCTGATCCATCGCGTCCGGTCAAATGCGCCCGCCCGAAGCCGCCGGGCCGGCTCGCCACCGCCGCTCGCCGAAGGTCACCCGCCTAACAAGTCACGCCACGGTGCGCTAAACATCGGCGGTCGACCCGAGCAGGATGAATCGAATGACCGACCTCAGCGTTCACGCCGGCGCGACGGAGACGCATCTGCCGGCCGATTTTCGTTGGCCGGGCGGCAAGCGGCTGGCGGTATTCTTCCGCTGCGCGTTCGAAGGCTGGTCCGACGGCCGTTGGCCCGGCGTCGGGCCGATGGGGAATCCGCTCAAGCCCGGAGTACCCGACCTCAATGCCATCGGCTTTGCCGAATACGGCCATCGGCGCGGCATCTTTCGCGTGCTCGACACGCTGGCACGCGAGGGCGTCAAGGCGACTATGATCGTCTCCGGGATCATGGCGGAGCGGCACCCCGAGATCGTGCGCCAGATTTCCGACGCAGGACACGATGTCGTGGCGCATTCCTATGCCATGGACGTGATCCCGATCTATCTCGGCGAGGAAGAGGAGCGCGCCAACATCCGCCGCACCGTCGACCTCATCGCGCGTGCGACTGGGAAGCGCCCGACCGGATGGATCAGCCCGCGCGGCACACCAAGCCCTCGCACCGCGCGCCTGTTGGCCGAGGAGGGCTTCGAGTGGCACGGCGATTCGCTCAATGACGATCTGCCGTACTTCGTCCATTTCGACGCCGGCACCCTGGTCTCGTTTGCGAGCAACATGGAATGCAACGATCTGCCGCTCTACCTGCGCCACGGCAACCCGCCGCGCGTAATGCTGGAGATTTTCCAGGACTGGCTCGACTACGCGCGCAAATTCGAGCAGGGAGCCGCCAGGATCGACCCGACCATTCATTCGCACGTCTTCGGTCGTCCCGTCGGCATGTCGGTGTTCCAGCGGATGATCGAAATCGCCAAGCAAGCCGACGATATCTGGATCGGCACGCGGTCCGAGGCAGTGAAGTACATCTTGGCGCGACAGCAAAATTGACCCGCTGCAAGGACAAAGATCGTCCCTGTCGGCCGCGCCGCGGACGGATTCGGCTCGGGGATCAGCACGCCACCGTAATCTGGTCGAGCAATTGATCGACCGTGGCGTGAAATTTTTCCCACGGCGCCTCGCGGTCGCTCTGGTTGCGCACGATGATCGAATTGCCGGCATAGAAGCGCTCGTAGAGCATGTGCCGGCCGGCGAATTCCGAGCCGATCAGGTCCCAGGTGAGCTTGTAGAGCTTGAGGCGATCGACGGCGGGGAGCGCGGGCGTCGACCACCAGCGCTCGAACCGCTGCTTGAGTTCGGGGTCGGCGAGGAGGTCGATGCTCGCCGGCATCTGCAGCGGAGCGGCGCCGGCGAGCGTGCGCAACGCGTCGATGATCTCGGTGTGGTGCTCCTGGCACCAGTTCAGCGTGGCATACATGATGCGCCGGTTCGGCGTGGCGTAGCCCTCGGGCCAGTGCTCGCAAGCCTCGATCTGTCCGGCGACCAGCCCCCCGACGGTCGCCTCGAGCGCAGCCAGCCGTCCCAGCGTCTCGCGCACCGCCGGGACCTTGTCGATGCCGTTCGCCTGGCACATGCGGCTCGCGAGCCCGACGATCAAACCCATCTTGGCCCAGAAACGCACGTTGGACTGCTGGTTCTGGTAACAGTTCGCCGGCGTCTCGATATAGATGCGGCGCGACATGGCTCCGTTGTTGTGGAGGAAAACGCGCTCCCATGGCACTTTGACGCGGTCGCAGACCAGCACCGTGTCGGTCTCGTCGAAGCGGAAGCTCAGCGGATAATCCGCCTCGTGGCGGGCGTGCCGCTCATAGGGTTCGCGCGCCCAGAACGAGATCCCGGGCGTGTTGATCGGCAGGGCGCAGGTGATGCTCTCGCTCGCGCGCCTGTCGTCGATGGCGGTGAGATTTCCGATCCATACCTCGTCGGCGAACACCGCGCCGGTGGCCAGCATCTTCATGCCGGAGATGACGACGCCGCCATCGTCCTCGGCGATCACCTGCAGCGTCGGATCGTCGCGCGCTTCCCCGGTGAAGATTTCCCGGCTGCGGATGCCGGAAGGCGGCGTCACCGCGAACGACAGATAGAGATCGTGCGCACGCGCGTACTCGTAGTAGCGCGCGAGGTTGGCGCCGAAGCCGGGGGTGAGGGTATCGAGCAGCTCGGGCTTCATCGCCAGCCCGGTGATCAAGCCGGCGACGTGGTCGGGCGAGCGACCGATCAGGCCATAGGTCGCGTCCGCGGTCGCCTTCATCGCACGGACGCGGCGGGCGAGATCTTCGCGCGTGCGGCAGCGCAACCAGGGCAGGCCGTAACGCTCGCCGCTCTCCTCGAACGTGAACAAGTCGCCATGCTGCGGATCGGATTTGAACTCGTAGAGGTCGGCAATGGTCCGCGCCGCGTTTTTGAACGCCGGATGCGTCGTGACGTCGTCGACGCGCTCGGCGCCGATATAGACGGCGCGGCCGTCCCGCATGCGCTCGAGCTTCTCCTTGCCGCTGATCAGCATCGCAGCTCCCTGGACGGCAGACTTGATAGTTTGGCCTTATAACCCCACGCTCCAACGATGACGAGTTGGGACGGACGACGTTGAGCCACGCGGAGCCGACCAGGACTTCCGACGACGAGCGTTTCATGGCGCTAGCGCTTGCGCTCGGCCGCCGCGGCCTCGGCCGCACCTGGCCTAATCCCGCGGTCGGCGCGGTGGTGGTGAAGGACGGGGTCATCGTCGGCCGCGGCTGGACCCAGCCCGGCGGGCGGCCCCATGCCGAGGTGGAGGCGCTCGCCCGTGCCGGTCCCGCCGCACGGGGAGCCACGCTCTATGTAACGCTCGAGCCGTGCTCGCATCACGGCAAGTCCCCGCCCTGCGCCGACGCCGTCATCGCCGCCGGCGTTGCGCGCGTGGTCTCGGCGCTGGTCGATCCCAATCCAGAGGTGGCCGGCGCCGGTCACTGGCGTTTGGCCGAGGCCGGCGTCGTGGTCGAGGTCGGCATCGGCGCCGAGGAGGCACGCCGCGCGCATGCCGGGCACATCCGTCGCGTGCGGGACGGCCGTCCGCACGTGACGCTGAAGCTTGCCGTGTCGGCTGACGATAAAGTCGGCCTCGCCGGCCGCAGGCCGGTGCGAATTACCGGCGATGCGGCCAGCGCGCGCGTGCATCTCATGCGCGCGCACAACGACGCCGTGCTCACGGGGATCGGCACCGCGTTGGCGGACGATCCGTTGCTGACCTGCCGCCTGCCCGGCATGCCGTCGCCGGTGCGCGTCGTTCTCGACGGAGCACTGCGGCTGCCGCTGGCAGGCAAGCTGGTCGCGACCGCGCGGGAGACGCCGCTCTGGATGGTGACCGCGGAGGCCGCGCCGCGCGAGCACGAGCAGGCACTGGTCGCGCAAGGGGTCGAAGTTCTGCGCGTGGTCAGGCTGGCTGGCCGGCTCGACCTTGTCGCGGCGCTGGAGCGGCTGGCGCAACGCGGCATCACCCGCGTGCTGGTCGAGGCCGGGCCCGTGCTTGCGACGTCTCTGCTGCGCGCCGATCTGATCGACGAGGCCGCGCTGTTCCGTTCCCCGGCTGCGATCGGAGCGGACGGGCTCGACGCTCTCGACGGGCTGCCGCTTTCCGCATTGACTCGAGCGCCGCGGCTCAAGGCGGTCGGCAGCGAAGCCGTCGGGTCCGATAAGGTCGAGCTGTTCGAGCGGGTGTGACATGTTCACAGGTATCGTCACCGACATCGGCGAGGTGGTCGCGGTCGAGGCGCGGGCCGAGGGGCTCGCCCGGCTCAGGATCGCCTGCGGCTACGATCTCGATACCATCGACATCGGCGCTTCGATCGCCTGCAGCGGCGTGTGCCTGACCGTGGTGGGGCGGGGCAGGGACGGCAACCGTGGCTGGTTCGCGGTCGATGCCGCCGCCGAGACCCTGCGGGTGACGACGATTGGCGATTGGCGGCGCGGGAGCCGTGTCAATCTCGAGCGCGCGCTCAAGATCGGCAACGAGCTCGGCGGGCACATCGTCGCCGGCCATGCCGATGGCCTCGCGCGTGTGCTCGAGCGCGAGGAGCTCACGGACATGGCGCGGATCACCTTCGGCGCGCCGGCAGAGCTCGCCCGCTTCATCGCGCCCAAGGGATCGGTTGCGCTCGACGGGGTATCGCTCACCGTGAACGAGGTCGTCGGCGACGCATTCTCGGTGTTGATCATTCCGCACACGCTGGCGGTGACGACGCTTGCCGCCCTCGCCGCCGGCGACACGGTCAATCTCGAGGTCGATCAGATGGCGCGCTACGCGGCGCGGCTGATGGAGGCGCGGTAACCGCAGCTTACGGCGCCGCCTCCTCGAGCGCGGCGCGACGGTCCTGCCGTGCTGCGGCATAGACCTCGCGAGCGGCATCCGCGTTGACGGCCGCGATCGCCAGCCCGACCACGAGGTCGGGCCACGCCGACTGCGTGACCGCCGTGACGAAGCCGGCCGCGACAATGGCAATATTGGCGAACGTGTCGTTGCGCGCGGACAGGAACGCGGCGCGCGTGAGGCTGCCGGCGTGGCGTCGGTAGCGCGCCAAGATGAGGGCGCAGGCCAAGTTCACCGCCAGTGCCCCGGCGCCGGTGAGCGTGAGCGGGATGGGCGCCGGGGGTAGCGGCAGCCAGAACTTGTCCCACGCGGTCCACAGCGTCGCGAGGCCGGGAACGAGCAGGATGCCGGCCAATACCATGCCCAGCGCGGCGCGCCGCGGCGCGCTCCAACTGAGCGCCACCAATATGAGCAGATTGATCGAGGCGTCCTCGAGGAAGTCGATACTATCGGCGAACAATGACACCGAGCCGATGGCGAGCGCGACCGCGAACTCCACCCCGAAATAGGCCAGGTTGAGCATCGCCACCGCGAGCACCGCGCGGCGAAGCGCCGAATGTTCGGAGGAGGACATCGCGGGATTGTGCCACATCGCCGGTTCGCGTCGAAACGCCGATCGCCGCTTCCCTTGCTTCCGACCCGATCCGCTTGCTACCACCACCCCGACATTGGAGAGGGTCCATGGCCGAGCCGCGCAGATCGGGCGGCAGCGACGCGGGCGATCGCAATCGAGGCGATCTCTCCGGCGCGCGCATTCTGGTCGTGGAAGCCCGTTTCTACGAGGATATCGCCGACGCCCTGCTGGCCGGTGCCACGCGCGCGCTCGACGAAGCCGGCGCGACCTTCGATTGCGTGATCGTGCCGGGGTCGCTTGAAATCGCGCCCGCCATCGCCATCGCGCTCGACGCCGGCGAACGCGCCGGCCGGCCGTACGAGGGCGCAGTCGCGCTCGGCTGCGTCATCCGCGGCGAGACGCTGCATTTCGAGATCGTGTCGCAGGAATCGGCGCGCGCGCTGAGCGAGCTTGCGGTGGCACGCAGGCTACCGATCGGCAACGGCATCCTTACCGTCGATAGCGACGCCCAAGCTTGGGCGCGGGCGCGTCCCGAAGAAGCGGACAAGGGGGGCGATGCCGCGCGCGCAGCGCTTGCGCTGGTGCGGCTCAAGCGCCGCCTGGCGGCGGCTGCGTCATGACGCCGGATGGCGGTGCGAAGGATGCCCGCAAGGCCAACCGTCGCGGCGCCGCACGTCTCGCGGCGGTGCAGGCGCTCTACCAGATGGACATCGCCGGCACGGGCCTCGACGACATCCTTGCCGAGTTCGAGAGCCATTGGATCGGACGCGAGGTCGAAGGCGCGCAATATCTCCCGGCGGAGGCGGCGTTCTTTCGCGATGTCGTGTCCGGCGTGGTGCGCGAGCAGCGCGCGCTCGACCCGCTGGTTGACGAGGCGCTGGCGCAGGGTTGGCCGCTCAAGCGCATCGAGGCGATCTTGCGCGCGGTGCTGCGTGCGGGCGCCTATGAGCTCCGCTGCCGCAGCGACGTGCCGGCGCGCGTCGTCATATCCGAATATGTCGACGTCGCCGGCGCGTTCGTGGACAAGGACGAGACCGGCATGGTCAACGCCGTGCTCGATCAAATTGCACGGCAGTTCCGCGCGGGCGAGTTCGCCCGCCCGACGCGATGACGTGCGGGCTCACTCTCCGATACAGCCGGTTCCCACATCCCAGCGACTGGTGGGATCTTCCTTGATCCAGCAATCAGGCCGGTAAATCGTCGCTCCCGGCGAAAATGGCGCCGCCAGTCCGCCCTGCGAATTCGGCCCGGCCCGGCCGGCGGACGGCAGCGTGGCCATCGCCATCGCGACCGCGAGCCCGAAGGTGAATATGCGCATCATCATGCCGGCCTCCGCTTCGTTCATCCGCTCTGGGACTCTATTGCGGCCGCGCGGGCCGCTGCGTGAGCCGGCTCACTGTCATCGCTGAGTCCGGGAACACCCCGGGACACCGGTCCCGGGGCATTACATCCAGGCACGACAGAATGCAGGGATCAGAAGCTGCCGTTGCGCGTACCGGCCTCGCGCTGCAGGTCGAACCGGACGTTGGCATCCGGATCGGCGCCGAGGTACTGGTTGCCGACAACCACGCTGTTGGATTGCGGGGCACTCTGGGCGACCGCCGGCGAGATCAATGCGGTCGCGAGCGCGGCGAAAGCGATAAGCGTCTTCATGTCACGGCTCCGATTGTTGCTCTTCGGGGCCGCTTATGTGCGCCGCACAATGACTTGCTGCAACGCACAAGAACGTGTGGGCTCCTGACGGCGGGCTGACGGAATCGTGATGCGAAGGCGGCGCGCTTCAGTCGCTACTGGCGCACGAACGGCAATGCCGCCGGGCTGCGAAAATTCGAAGACGAGTTCCAGACGAGCCGCTTGCTCGCCAGGTGGTAGTCGGGGACGCGCTCGAGAAATCGCTTCATCGCCACCGCGGTGACCAGCCGCGCCATCCCGCTGCCGAGGCAGAAATGCTTGCCCGTGCCGAAGCCGAGATGGCCCTGCGGCCGGCGGTCGATGTCGTAGACGTCGGGATCGGGGAATTTGCGCCAGTCCCGGTTACCGGAGCCGAAGGCGAGCGCCACCTTGTCACCGACCCGCAGGCGCCGGCCATGCAACTCGATTTCACGCATCACCGTGCGCTTGAAGCGTTGCGCCGAGGTGTTGAAGCGCAGCGACTCCTCGATCGCCGGTTCGATCAGCGCGGGGTCCGCGACGACGCGTCGGCGGGCGTCGGGATGATCATGCAGGTTGAGCGCGAGCATGCTCATGAAGCTCGAGAGCGATTCGACCCCGGCCATCACGAAGGTCGCGGTGGTCAGCACGATCTCGCGCTCGGCCAGGCGGTCGCCGTCGATCTCGGCTTCGGCGAGGTGGGTGATGAGGTCGTCTTTCGGATTCGCCCGCCGCACCGCCACCTCGGCGGTGAGGAAGTCGCTCAACTCCGCGAACGCGGCGATGTGCTCGGCGGTGCGCCCCTTGGCGGACTTGTCGGTCGACACCGCGAGGATGACCTTGCGCCTGATCTCCGCATGATCGCGCTCCGGCAGGCCCATGGTGCGGAAGAGGAGGCCGACCGTGATCTGACTGGAAAAATCGTCGATGAACTCGAATTCCCGGCGCTCGCAGATGCGGTCGAGTGCGCGATCGGCAATCTCCAGGGTCGCGACGGTCAGGTGCTCGACGTTCTTGCGCGCGAAGGCGGCCTGGCTGAGCGCCCGCAGGCGGTCGTGGCGGGGCGGGTCGGTCGTTCCCAGCGTCGCGCCGGCGCGGCCGGGGAGCTCGTCGATCATGTTGCCTTGCGCGGAGGAGAAGGTTTCCCAGTCGCGCGCGGCCTGCACGATGTCGTCGTAGCGCGACAGGATCCAGAGCTGACCGCCTTCGCTCCAGTAGCAGGGATATTGCTCGCGCAGGATTGCGTAGGAGGGGAAGGGGTCCGCATCGATTTCCGGGGAATAGAGATCGAATACTTCCATTACGCGGCCCGGCAATGCTTATTTTGGATTGGGCTCAGGCTATCATGGCGAACGCGGCGATCATACCGATCGACTGACGGGCTCGGGCATTCGATGAGCGAAGCGCATAACGGTGAATCGGGCGAGGACCGGCTGATCAGCCGTTATTTCAAACCGCTCGCGAAGCATCCCGGCGCCTTCGCGCTCGCCGACGATGCCGCTGCGATTGTGCCGCCGCCGTCTTGCGATCTCGTGCTCAAGGCAGACGGCATTGTGGGAGGCGTGCATTTCTTCCCCGACGACCCGCCCGACACGGTCGGCAAGAAGGCGTTGCGCGTCAATCTGTCCGACCTTGCGGCCAAGGGCGCCAAGCCGCTGGGATTCCTGCTCACCTTGGCGCTGCCGCGCGAGATCGGCGACGCCTGGCTCGCGCCGTTCGCGCGCGGGCTCGGCGAGGATGCCGACTATTTCGGCTGCCCGCTGTTCGGCGGCGATACCGATCGCACCGGCGGACCGATCACGATCTCGATCGCGGTCATTGGGGCGGTGCCGCACGGCAGGATGGTGCGTCGCGCCGGCGCCAAGCCAGGCGACCGCGTGCTGGTGAGCGGCACGATCGGCGATGCCGCGCTCGGCCTGCTGCTGCGACGCGATGGCTTGGCC
The DNA here is from genome assembly GCA_049579765.1 of Xanthobacteraceae bacterium. Taxonomy (GTDB): domain Bacteria; phylum Pseudomonadota; class Alphaproteobacteria; order Rhizobiales; family Xanthobacteraceae; genus VAZQ01. Next base: position 1,548 of record JBAUOM010000165.1, on the reverse strand, counting down.
GCCGCACGCTGGCAGCTGGCACGAGACCAAGAGGATCACCTCAGGAGCCGCTATCTCCTGCCGCAGCCGCGCACCGCCATCGCTGAATCGCTCGCCGCACACGCCTCGGCCGCCATGGACGTTTCCGATGGTCTCGCCGGCGATCTCGCAAAGCTCTGCCGCGCCTCGGGCGTGGCGACCGAAGTCGAGGTCGCGCGGTTGCCGCTTTCCCAGGCCGCGCGCGCCGCGCTCGCGCAGGAGCCGGCCTTGATCGAAGCGATCATCACCGGAGGCGATGACTACGAGGTCCTGGCCAGCGTGCCGTCCGGCGAGGTCGCGGCCATGCGCCGGGCGGCGTCGGCAGCGGGCGTCGCGCTCACCGAAATCGGCACCGTGGGCGCGGGGGCGGGGCAGGCGCGTTTTCTCGATGCACGGGGCAAGCCGCTGGCGCTCGAGCGTGCCTCGTTCAGCCATTTCTGAGCGCGGCGCCGGCAATGCGCCGCGGAGGGGGCCGCTCGCCCGTCCGCTGCTATAGTGAGGGGCGAGAAGAGGGAAGGGCAAGCATGCACGATACGACTGCCTTGGCGCGACCGCCGGCCTATACGCCGGCGGACAATCCGCGTTTCGCCAAACTGCACCGGCGTTTTCCCACCGTCGCCTATCTACGCCGCCACGCCCGCCGGCATGTGCCGCGCTTCGCCTTCGAATATATGGACGGCGGCGCCGGCGCCGATGGCGGCATTGCCCGCAACTGGCGCGCGCTCGACGCGGTCGAACTCGTGCCGCGTTACGGCGTCACCACTGCGCTGCCGCCGGTCGACGTCGAGCTGCTGGGCCGGCGCTATTCCGCGCCGGTCGGCGTCGCTCCGATGGGCGGACCCTCGATCGTGTGGCCGGGCGCCGACCAGTATCTCGCGGCGGCGGCGCAGCGCGCCCGTGTGCCCTATACGCTCGGGCTGGTCGGGGGGATGACGGTCGAGCGTGCGGCCGAAATTGCGCCCGACGTGCTCTGGTTCCAGCTCTATCGCTGCTCCCGCAACGAGCACGCGATCGGTTTCGATCTGGTGCGACGCGCCCAGGCCGTCGGCGTGCACGTGCTCGTGCTCACGCTCGATGTTCCCGTGCGTACGACGCGGCCGCGCGAGGTCGCAGTCGGCATCACCTCGCCGTTTCGGCCCGATCTGCGCACGCTCGCCGGTATCATCGCCTCGCCCGGTTATGTCAATTCGCTGTGGCGTCACGGCCAGCCGCGCTTCGGCAATCTCAAGCCCTATGCCGCCGACACGGCGGACGTGAACGAGGTTGCGGCCTTCGTACGGCGCGAAATGGGCGGCGCCTTCACCTGGGACGAGGTCGCGCGCTATCGCGAGCGCTGGAAGCGGCCTTTGGTGGTGAAGGGGATCCTGCATCCCGCCGATGCCGAGAAATGCGTGTCGCTCGGGGTCGACGGCATCGTGGTCTCCAATCATGGCGGCCGCCAGGTCGAAGGCCTGCCGGCGGCGATCGATGCGCTGCCGGCCATCGCGCGTGCCGTCGACGGCCGCGCGAGCGTGATGCTCGACAGCGGCG
>JBAUOM010000164.1:0-13588 GCA_049579765.1 Xanthobacteraceae bacterium | reverse complement strand
GGGCGGGCTGCTGCCGCGGCACTCGGCGGACTCGCCGGTGGCGCCACGCTCCGCGAGCACGATCGTCCGGTAGTCGTCGAGGTCGCCATCGAAGGGCGTGGCCTGCCCGTCGGCAACCAGAATGAGCCGCTCGGCGCAAGCTTCGATCAAATAGCGATCATGCGACACCAGGATCAGCGCGCCGGCATAGGAATTGATCGCCGCGATCAGGGCAGCGCGGCTGTCGATATCGAGATGATTGCTCGGCTCATCCAGCACGAGCAGATGTGGTCCCGCGAGGGTAGCGAGGCCCAGCAGCAGCCGGGCCTTTTCGCCCCCGGACAGCTGCCCGGCCGGCGTGTCGGCGGCCGCCTGCGGAAAACCAATGGCGCCGGCGCGCGCGCGCACCTGCGCCTCCGGCGCATCGGGCAGGAGCCGGCGCAGATGCGCGTAGGGGCTGTCGGTCGCCTCCAATTCATCGAGCTGGTGCTGGGCGAAATAGCCGACCTCTAGTCTCTGCGGCCGTGTCATCTGCCCCGACATCGGCGCGAGGCGTCCGGCCAAGAGCTTTACCAATGTCGACTTGCCGTTGCCGTTGGCGCCGAGGAGCGCGATGCGATCGTCATCGTCGATGCGAAGCGTGAGACGCCGCAGCACCGGGCGGCCCGGCTCGTAACCGACGGAAACGTCATCGAGCGCGATGATCGGCGGCGCCAGCGGCTTCGCCGGCGAGGGGATTTCGATCGCGCGCACCTCGTCGGCTACCACGGCGGCAACCGGCTCGAGCTTCGCCAACAATTTGACGCGGGATTGCGCCTGCCGCGCCTTGGTGGCCTTGGCCCGGAAGCGCTCGACGAAGGCTTGCAAGCGCTTGCGCTCGGCGTCCACGTTCTTGGCGAGCTTGGCGTCGAGCGCCTGGCGCTCGCGACGCTGCCGCTCGAACGCGCTGTATCCGCCGCGGTAGAGCGTGAGCTTTCCACCTGCGAGGTGGAGAATCCAGTCGACCGCATTGTCGAGCAGATCGCGGTCGTGGCTGATGACGATCACCATGCGCGGATAACGCGCGATGCGCTCTTGCAGCCACAACGTGGCCTCGAGGTCGAGATAATTCGTCGGCTCGTCGAGCAGCAGCAGGTCGGGCTCGGCGAACAGCGCTGCAGCGAGCGCAACGCGCATGCGCCAGCCGCCGGAGAATTCGGCGCAGGGGCGTTGTTGCTCGGCGGCGGAAAAGCCCAAGCCGGCGAGGATTTCGGCGGCGCGCGCGGGCGCTGAATGCGCGCCGATGTCGGCGAGCCGGCATTGGATCTCGGCAATGCGCGCAGGCTCGCATGCCGTCTCGGCCTCGGCCATGAGCTTTGTACGCTCGGCGTCGGCCTGGAGCACGAACTCGAGCAGGGTGTCGGGGCTGTCGGGCGCCTCCTGGGCAAGCCGGCCGATGCGAGCGCGCGACGACAACTGCGCATGCCCCTGCTCGGGCGTGACCTCGCCGGAGATGATGCGGAAGAGCGTGGTCTTGCCGGTGCCGTTGCGGCCCACGAGCCCGACCCGGGCCCCCGCCGGGAGGGCGACCGTCGCGTGGTCGAAGAGGGCGCGTCCGCCGATCCGATAGGTGAGGTCGCTGATCGCGAGCATGTCGGCGTTTTTGACCGGCCGGTGCGTCCAACGCAACCCAAGGCCCCCGCCGCTCCGGAATCGACCTGGAGGGGCACTTTGAAATAATACAAGGTGGCTCATGGAGCGGGGCCTTGTTGGTCGTGCTGCTGGAGGGAACGATGCGTCATTTGGCAATCGTGGGTCGTCGATCTTGCCTGGAAGCGATCATGGCGGTAGCGATCGCCATCGGCTCGGTTGCGCCGGCGCAGGCCGAGACCGCGCTCGGCCGCGCATATCGGGTGATCGCCGGCAAGCAATTCGTCGATCTCACCCACAGCTTCGGTCCCGATACGCCGGTCTGGTCGGGCTTCGGTCAAGCAAAGATGACGCCGGCCGTCGATCCGCAGACCCGCCAGCCATACACCATCCCCAAGGACGGATTTCGCAGCACCTACTATGAGATGGTCGGACAGTACGGAACCCATGTCGATCCGCCTGCGCATTTCGCCGAGGACGGCATCACCATGGACCGCATTCCGCTCAAGCAGATGATTCTTCCGCTCGTCGTTTTCGACGCGACGCCCCTGATTGCCAAAGACCCGAACCACGCTTTCTCGGTCGAGGATTTGCGCGCCTGGGAAAAAAAGTACCGCCGAGTGCCGAAGGGCGCCTTTGCGGCGCTGCGCACGGATATGTCAAAGGATTGGGATAGCAATCCTGAGCGGTTCAAGCGTAGCCCATTCCCGGCCTGGTCGCTCGAGACCGTCAAGTTCCTGGTCGAGCAACGCGGGGTGACCGCAATCGGGCATGAATCGTTGGATACCGACACGACCGACAAGATGGAATCGGAGACCTACATCCTGCAGAAGGGCCGCTACCAGATCGAGGTGATGGCCAATCTCGACCAGGTTCCCGCGACCGGTGCGCTGATCGTCGTCACATGGCCCAAGGTCAAGGCCGGCCTGGGCTTCCCCGCACGCGCTTTTGCGATCCTGCCTTAATGCCCTGCGCCTGTTCCCGCGCACGCTCCCGGAGCGGGTGGCGGCGGTCATCGAGCTTTCCCGGACCAGCTCCTCCCCGCGAACGTGGCGTGCCCCCTGGGGGCTCATGAGCGGACGGATCGTGTGCTTGCTACAGTCTTGCCGCGCTGCGACATGGCCGCTATAAGCCGCCGCGGTTCGACTTCCTCACCATACTTTCGCTGAAGACCACCCAATGGCGATCGAGCGTACCTTTTCGATCATCAAACCCGACGCCACCGCCCGCAATCTGACCGGCGTAATCAACGCCATGATCGAGGGGGCGGGGCTGCGCATCATCGCGCAAAAGCGCGTGCGCATCAGCCGCGAGCAGGCGGAGACCTTTTACGCAGTCCACCGCGAACGGCCATTTTTCCGAGAGCTCGTCGACTTCATGATTTCGGGACCGGTGGTCGTGCAGGTGCTCGAAGGGGACAATGCCATCGCCAAGCATCGCGACATCATGGGGGCTACGGATCCCGCCAAGGCGGCGCCAGGCACGATCCGCAAGGTGCACGCGAAATCGATCGGCGAGAATTCCGTTCACGGTTCCGATGCGCCCGATACGGCGCAAAAGGAAATCGCCCAGTTCTTTTCCGGCAACGAGATCGTCGGCTGAAGGCGGGCGACCAACGGCCGGCGCTGTGGCGCGCTGGCCAGCCGATGGGTTTCGCCTGTAGATTAGTCGGGCTGCAGGGCGGAGCCAGGGAGCATATGCGCCCGCCGGCGGGGAAAGCGAAAGGGACATCCAGTGGGTTCGTTCGGACAGATGGTGGATCCGGCCACGTGGCTCGGCATGATGTCGAGCGGCTGGAGCGACATGGGCCACACCGCGTTCTGGGTCGCCCTGCTGAAGATCATGTGGATCAACATCCTGCTTTCCGGCGACAACGCGGTGGTCATCGCGATGGCGTGCCGGGGACTGCCCCATCGCCAGCGGGTGTGGGGCATGGTCCTGGGTGCGGGGGTCGCGGTCCTGCTGCGCATCATCTTCACTGCCGTAGTCGCGTCGCTGATGACGCTGCCTTGGCTCAAGGTCGTCGGAGGGCTCGCGCTGTTCTATATCGCGGCCAAGCTGCTCGTTCCGGATGACCCGGATGAGAACGAGGTCGAGGCGGTCGAGCACTTGTGGCGGGCGGTTCGGATCGTCGCCGTCGCGGACATCATCATGAGCCTCGACAACGTTATCGCAATCGCGGCAGCGGCGCAGGGCAACGTGGCGCTGCTCGTGATCGGCCTCGCGGTCAGCATTCCGTTGATCGTGGCGGGGGCCGCGGTGATCATGGCGCTGCTCGACCGCTATCCGATCCTGGTGTGGGCCGGCGCGGCGCTTTTGGGCTGGATCGTCGGGGAGGTTATTGTCACCGATCCGGTCATCCAGGGATATCTCGAACCCAGGTTCGGCGCGGACGGTTTCCACTACATCATGCTGTTCTGTGCGCTGGTCGGCGCGATCCTGGTCTTGGCGGTGGGGGGACTGTGGCGCCGTTCGAAACAGGCCGCGCACGCCGAGAAGGTGCGGGCGGCGGAATAACGGTTTCGATCAACCGATTGGTCAGGCCGGCGGTCGGAACGGAACAATTCCGTCCGACCGCCGATGAGATCGGCGAGCGCTACAGCTCCCAGCCCAGCTTGCGGTCGAGCGAGTAGGGGCCACCGCCGCGCAGAGCGATGGCGAAGACGATGAGACCCCAGAACAGGGGATACTCCCATCCGCCGCGGCCAGCGGCAAAGCCGGCGGGCCAATGCGCCACGAACGTGATCACCGCGAACTGGATCGCAACCGCGGCGGCGATGAAGCGAGTGAACAGCCCGAGCATGAGCAGCACAGCACCGATCGTCTCGAGAAAGAACATGCTGCCGGCGGCGAAGGCCTCGATGGTGGCGGTGAAGCCCTTCTCGGCCATCGGCATGACCTTCATGATGCCGTGAACCAGAAGCATGCCGCCCGCGGTGAGGCGGATGATGAGCCATGCAAGGTCGCGGCTGTGCACATAGAACGAGGCGAGCGGCGGAATGACCGGCTTCGGCTCGCGTACCTGCGCGGCATCTGCTGATATCGTGCTCATGTGTTTTCCCCGTTGGGCATTGTGGCTTACGATTGATTATAACACCGGACGGCGCGCGGCCGTCCGGTCATCGCACGCGAAGCGTGCACGAATTGGGGGGCATGCGGCCGAACGGCCCTACGATTTTCGTCCCGGGAATCGATGACCGGAACCTCCGGCGCGAAGCGCTGAGGTTCGCTCGAGCCGGCGCAGCGGCCCGTCTGTTCGCCGCGCGGGGAGCCTTGCTACGGCCGCATTTTTCGTATTTCTTTGGGCACAATTCGGATTTTGGCCGCTCCGGCCGTTGCGCGCCGAGAGGCCGCATTCGTTTCGGATCTTCCCAAAACCCGGGTTGTGGCGCCGTCCGCAGCGACGCGGTCGCGTGTCGTTCACTCGAGACTTCATCGACTAGGAGACAGACGATGCAAAAGGGCACCGTCAAATGGTTCAATCCAACTAAAGGCTACGGATTCATTCGACCTTCCAGCGGAGAGAAAGACGTGTTCGTCCACATCTCGGCGGTGGAGCGTGCCGGCCTCAGCACGCTGAACGAGGGTCAGACTGTCGAGTACGAGCTCGTGACCAATCGCGGCAAGACATCGGCGGAAAATCTCAAGGTGTCCTGACGTGACGGGAGGCCGGTCAGCGGCCAGCGAGTATTCCCGTAGCCCCCGGCCCCGCGCCGGGGGTTTGTTTTTGGGACAGACGGCGGAGAGCGCAGGACACCCGACGACGGATAGAGGGCGATGCAGAAGGCGTCGATCGCGCCTCGTCCGTCATCCGATATCCGGCACGAGCAGGGCGCTGGCGGCCCGATCGGTGCCCTCGATCGAGCAGCGCCCGCCTACAACCTTGGTGCGCCCGGCAGCGACCAGAGCGAGCGCCATGGGATACAGTCGGTGCTCGGCCGCGAGCACGCGGGCGGCGAGCGTCTCGGCGTCGTCGTCGTCAAGGACCGGCACCGCAGCCTGCGCTACGATCGGGCCGGCATCGGTTTCCGGGACGACGAAATGAACCGTTGCACCCGATATCTTCACGCCGGCCCGAAGCGCTTGCCCGTGGGGATCCAGCCCGGGAAATGACGGCAACAAGGACGGATGGATGTTGAGCATCCGGCCTTGCCAATGCAGCACGAACTCTGCCGTGAACAGCCGCATGAAGCCGCCGAGGCAGACCAGTTGCACGCGATGCTGGTCGAGTATCGCTTGCAATCTCCGTTCGAAAGCGGCGCGATCCACCCCGTGCGGGCGATGGTCGACCACCGCTGTTGCGACTCCCCGCGCTTCGGCGTGCGCGAGGCCCGCTGCCTCCGGCCGGTTCGACACGACAAGCGCGATTTCCGCCGGGTAAGAGACATCCTTTGCCGCCTCGATCAGCGCTGCCATGTTGGAGCCCCGCCCGGAAATCAGGACGGCGACGCGTGTCTTGGCCATGAATTCACCAGGCGAGATCGAAGTGTCCGCGACAGGCTGACCGGCTCGGCGCACGCTGCCGCCAAGCCTTTGACCACGGGGGCGCCGATCTCAGGCTCGAGTTGTCCACAGGCGAAACAATCGATGAAAAACAGCAGCCGCGCAGCCTGCACCATGAGGTCGTCGACGCGCACGACGACATGGTCGGAGCCCATGGTCCGGTGCGTGCCTGGCTCGGTTGCGATCTCCACGTTGGTTGCCATGCGCTCGCGCGCCGCCGCCAGGACGGGGTCGCCATGGCGCGTGGCGCCGCTGCCCGGCCGCGCCATTGAGCCCACCGGCGGCTCGATGAGTTCCACCGAGCCGCTCCCGGCAGCGATATCGACGCTGCCCTCGCCACGGGTGAAGCCATTGTCGGCCACGGCTCGTCCTTTGCTGTTCGCGCCTCGGTACTGGGGAATCCGCGACTGTGCAATGGCTTGATCGCGGCTATACTGTGCCTGGATGGCCACGCTCGGGCCACCGATCTCGGACCGCTCCGGGATCGGCGGTTGAATCTCGCACAAGTCGGCTCTGAACGGAGTTGGGACGTGGGGCGAGGCGCGGGGCCGAGCCGGGGCGCAGACTTGAGTATTCCGAATCTGATTACGCTTGGCCGCATCCTGTTGGTGCCGGTCGTGGTCTGGGCGATTACGGCGGGCCAGATGCGTGTCGCCTTCGTTCTCTTCCTGGCGGCCGGCATCACCGACGCGGTCGACGGCTTCCTGGCCAAACGGTTCGGCATGGCCACCGAGCTCGGCGCCTATCTCGACCCGCTCGCCGACAAGGCGATGCTTGTTTCGATTTATATCGCGCTCGGCATCACGGATGCCGTCCCGCGCTGGCTGGTAATCCTCGTCGTTTCGCGCGACATCATGATCGTGAGCGCCGTAATCCTGTCGTGGCTGGTTGACAGACCCCTGCCGCTCAAGCCCCTGCCGGTCTCCAAGCTCAACACCGTTGCGCAAATTTCGCTCGCTTGCGTGGTGATGGCCGCGCTCGGATTCGACTTCGATGCGACCATGGCGGTGATGGCGCTTACCGCGCTGGTCACGGCCTTGACCTTGCTTTCCATTGCCTTCTATGTCGCCGAGTGGGTGCGCCATATGAACGCGGCCGAAATCGGCTCTTGACACGGAGGCTCCGGTTCGTCGCGGGTGCCGGAAGGGCGGTGATCGGATGATTTACGGGCGGCATCTCACGTTCTGGCTTCTGACCTTTGTCGTGCTGGCGGCCGTGTTGTGGCTGCTCCACGACATCCTTCTGCCGTTCGTAGCGGGTCTTGGGCTCGCTTACGCGCTGGCACCGATCGTCGACCGCATGGAACGCCGCGGCATGAACCGCACCGTGGCGGCACTGCTGATCGTCGGCCTGTTTGTGCTGCTCCTGATCGCCCTGACCTTGCTGCTGGTCCCGTTGCTGGTGCAGCAGGGGGCGGCGCTGATCACCCACATTCCCGGATATTTCAAGCGCGTCAAAGAGCTCATTTTCGATCAGAATTTCCCATGGTTGAATTGGCTGGACACCGGCGATTCGACCAAGACGCTCTCCGATCTCGTCGGCCAAGTCGCCAGCTGGCTTCTGAGCTTTTCCTATTCGCTGTGGACTGGTGGAAAGGCCCTGGTGTCCTTCGCTTCGGTGCTGATCGTAATGCCGGTCGTCACCTTCTACCTGATGCGCGACTGGCACCGGATGCTCGGGATAGTGGACAGCTGGGTGCCGTTGCGCCAACGCGAAACCGTGCGCCGGCTCGCACGCGAGATCGACGCGGCCATCGGCGGGTTCATGCGCGGGCAGCTCGGAGTCTGCGTGGTGCTGGGCTGCTATTACGCGATTGGACTGATGCTGGCCGGCCTCGACTTTGCGCTGCTCATCGGCCTCGTCGCCGGCGTGATCACCTTCGTTCCCTATATCGGCTCGATGACGGGGCTGATGATCGCCGTGAGCGTGGCGATCGCGCAATTCTGGCCGGACTGGAAGCGAATTGCCATTGTCGTCGCCGTCTTTCTGACCGGGCAGTTCGTGGAGGGCAATGTCGTCACGCCCAAGTTCGTGGGTGAACGCGTGGGATTGCATCCGGTGTGGTTGATCTTCGCGATGTTCGCTTTTGGCTATCTGTTCGGCTTCGTTGGTCTGCTGGTCGCGGTGCCGCTTGCGGCCGCGATCGCGGTGCTGTTGCGCTTCGGATTTCGTCAATACTTCGCGAGCTCTTTCTACACCGGGGAAAAGCCGAGCTGATGCCCACCGCTCCGCGTCAACTCGCGCTGGCACTGGAACATGCGGAAAGTTTTGCGCGTGAGGACTTCTTGGGCGGGCCGTCGAATGCGGCGGCGCTTGCGCTCATCGACAGCTGGCCTGCTTGGCCGCATCGGATGGTGCTGCTCACGGGCCCGGCGGGGTCGGGCAAGAGCCATCTCGCCGCTATCTGGGCGCAGGCAGCGGGCGCGCGGCTGATCGCGGCACAGGCGCTGGATGACGCCGGGGTGCCGGCCGCGCTCGCCACTGGCGCGCTGGTCGTCGAGGATCTCGCCAGGGGTGGATTCGACGAACGCGCATTGTTCCATCTGCTCAATTTCGCTCGCGAGGAGCAGGCATTCGTGCTGCTCACCGCGCGCGCGGCCCCGTCGACTTTCGCGATCCGCGATCTCGGGTCGCGCTTCAAGGCGCTACCGGTCATCGCCATGGCGCCGCCCGACGACACCCTTTTTCGCGCGGTGCTGGTGAAGTTGTTCAGCGACCGGCAGGTGGCGGTCGACGAAAGCCTGATCGTCTACGTGGCCACGAGGATCGAACGCTCCTTTGCCGCTGCGCGCGCGGCGGTGGCGCGCCTCGATGCCGAAGCCATGCGTCAGAAGCGGCCGTTAACCAGGGCATTGGCTGCGGAAATCCTGCGCGTTGCGCCGGCTTGACGGACCCTTGGTTGCAGGCGCCTTATGTCATCAAGTCGTCACCGATGACGGCGATGTTGCGTCCCCCGTCAGAAGCATTCGGCCATGGCTGACCGCGGCCAAGCTATTGTTGTGCAAGAGGAAATTTCTTCGGACCCGGTTTCGACGCTATCGGGGCCGACGCTGTCGTCCGAGCTTGCCGCGAGCCCCGAGCGCTTCATCAATCGCGAGCTGTCGTGGCTGCAGTTCAACCGGCGTGTGCTCGAAGAAGCCGAGAACGAGGCGCATCCTCTGCTCGAACGGGTTCGCTTTCTCTCCATTTCCGCCAACAATCTCGATGAGTTCTTCATGGTTCGTGTGGCCGGCCTCAAAGGCCAGCTGCGTGCCGGCATCGCCGTCAAGAGCCCGGACGGACTCACCCCTGCCGAGCAGCTCACGCGCATCGCGGACGCGGTCGGCGTGCTGGCGAGCGATCAGCAGAAGCGGTGGCGGGAGCTTCGGCAGATGCTGGCCGAGCGTGGCGTGGTCCTGGTGGACGGGCCCGAAGTGACGAAGAAGGAAAAAATCTGGCTCGAGGATTATTTTCTCCAGCAGATCTTTCCGTTGCTCACGCCGCTCGCCATAGATCCTGCGCATCCGTTCCCGTTCATTCCCAATCTCGGCTTCACCATCGCCCTCCAGCTCAGGCGGGCGAGCGATGGCAAGGCGATGGACGCGCTCATCCGCATCCCGAACAAGATCGACCGGTTCGTGCGCCTGCCGAGCGCCGAGGGAGCATCGGCCGCTCGAGCCATCACACTCGAGCAGGTGATCGGGCTGTTCATCGCACGCCTGTTCCCGGGCTACGTGGTCAAGGGGCAGGGCGCCTTCCGCGTCATCCGCGATTCCGAGATCGAGATCGAGGAGGAGGCGGAAGATCTGGTGCGCGAGTTCGAGACGATCCTCAAGCGTCGGCGGCGCGGATCGGTGATCCGGCTTGAGCTCGAGGCGGCCATGCCCGTGGAGCTGCGCCGGTTCGTGCAACAGGCGCTCGCATGCGCCGATGACGAGGTCTTCCTGGTTGACGGGGTGTTGGCGCTGAACGATCTGTCCCAGCTCATGAGTCTGGACCGCCCCGATCTAGAATTCGTGCCTTACAACCCGCGCTATCCGGAGCGAATTCGCGATCATGCCGGAGACTGCTTCGCGGCCATTCGCCAGAAGGACCTTGTCGTCCACCATCCCTACGAGTCGTTCGACGTCGTGGTGCAGTTCCTGCAGCAGGCCGCGCGCGATGCCGACGTCGTCGCCATCAAACAGACGCTCTATCGGACCTCGGCCGAGTCGCCGATCGTCCGCGCGTTGATCGAGGCGGCTGAAGCCGGAAAATCGGTGACCGCTCTGATCGAGCTCAAGGCCCGCTTCGACGAGGAAGCCAATATCCGCTGGTCACGCGCGCTCGAGCGCGCCGGCGCGCAGGTCGTCTACGGCTTCATCGAGCTCAAGACCCATGCAAAGCTGTCGATGGTGGTCCGCCGCGAAGGTGGAGCGCTTGCCTCCTACGTCCATGTCGGGACCGGCAACTATCATCCGGTCACCGCCCGCGTCTACACCGATCTGTCTTTCTTTACCTCCGACCCCGTCATCGGCCGCGATGTCGCGCACATTTTCAATTACGTGACCGGCTATGCGGAGCCCGCGGAGCTCCAGCGGATGGCGGTCTCGCCGCTCACGCTGCGCGACCGCATCTGCGAACACATCGAGCAGGAGATCGTGCATGCCAGGAACGGTCGCCCGGCGGCGATCTGGATGAAAGACAACGCGCTGGTCGATCCCGAGATCATCGACCTGCTCTACCGGGCGTCATGCGCCGGGGTTGCGGTGGATCTCGTGGTGCGCGGCATCTGCTGCCTGCGGCCGGGCCTGCCGGGGCTGTCCGAGAACATCCGCGTGAAATCGATTGTGGGTCGTTTCCTCGAACACAGCCGCATTTACTGCTTCGGCGCGGGCCATGGCCTGCCGCACCCGAAGGCCGCGGTCTACATCTCCTCCGCCGACATGATGCCGCGCAACCTCGACCGCCGCGTCGAGGTTCTGTGTCCGATCCTCAATCCCACCGTGCACGAGCAGGTGCTCGATCAAATCATGGTGGCGAATTTCAAAGACAATGAACAAAGCTGGAAATTACTACCCGACGGCACGTCGAATCGCCTAAAAGCGGCCGAGGGGGAGGAGCCCTTCAACGCCCATAAATACTTTATGACCAATCCGAGCCTGTCGGGTCGTGGCAAGTCGCTCAAGGAATCGTCACCGCGTAGCCTTATACGCCGTCTCGACCGCTCGTAAGCGGCGGCGCCCCGCCATGAATATTGCGCAAGGTCGTCTCGATCACGGGCCGCCGGTCGCGGTCATTGATATCGGCTCGAACTCGGTGCGGCTCGTCGTCTACGAGGGGCTCACCCGCAGTCCGACACCGATCTTCAACGAAAAGGTGCTGGCCGGGCTCGGGCGCGAGGTGCAGACCACCGGTCTCCTGGCGGCCGATGCCGCCGACAAGGCGCTTGCCGCGCTGCGGCGCTTTCGCGCCCTGTGCGACCGCATGCAGGTCTCCCGGCTGTGGGCGATCGCGACCGCCGCCTGCCGCGACGCCGAGAACGGCAAGGCGTTCGTCGCCGAAGCCGAGGGCATCTGCGGCACCAAGATCGATGTTCTCTCCGGCAAGCGCGAGGCCGAATTGTCGGCGCTCGGCGTCGTGTCCGGATTTTACCGGCCGGACGGCATCGTCGGCGATCTCGGCGGCGGCTCGCTCGAACTGACCGAGGTCCAGGGGCAGCGGATCAAGGGCGGGGTGACGCTGCCGCTCGGAGGGCTCGCGCTACAGGACGTTTCGGCGAAATCGATCAAGAAGGCGGAAAGGATCGTCCGGACGGCACTCGAGGAGGCCAGCCTGCTGGAAGAGGGCAAGGGCCGCACCTTCTACGCCATCGGCGGAACTTGGCGGGCGCTTGCGCGCCTGCACATGTGGCAGACCGGCTATCCGCTCCACGTCATGCACGGCTACGTGCTGCCGGCGAAGGAGGCGTTCGAGTTCTCCAGCCTGGTACATCGGGTGGATCCCGAGATGCTTTCGCAGATCGAGGTGGTCACCGATGCGCGGCGGCCGCTCTTGGCTTATGCCGCGCTCGTGCTCGAAAATCTGGTGCGGATCGCGCGGCCGAAGGATGTGGTCGTGTCGGCGCTGGGAGTCCGGGAGGGACTATTGTATTCGTCGCTCGACGCCGAAGAGCGCGACAAGGATCCGCTGCTCGCGGCCGCCAGCGAGCTCAACGTGTTGCGCTCGCGCTCGCCTGCCCATGGCGAGGAGCTGACCGAATGGACTGATCGATTCATGAAGTCTTCCGGGCTCGACGAGACCGCGGAGGAACGGCGATTGCGCCATGCCGCGTGTCTGCTCGGCGACATCGGCTGGCGCGCCCATCCCGACTATCGCGGCGAACAATCGCTCAACGTCATCGCCAATGCCGCTTTCGTCGCCATTGATCATCCCGGCCGCACCTTCATTTCGCTGGCGGTGTTCTTCCGTCATGTCGGGCTCGTAGACGAGGAGCTTTCCCCGCGGTTGCGCGAGCTCGCCTCGACACGGGTGCTCGACCGCGCCCGCGTGCTCGGCGCCGCGTTGCGCGTTGCCTACCTCGTTTCCGCCTCGACCACGGGCGTGCTGCCGAAGACGCCGATGGTGGTGGAGCGCGGCCGGTTGGTGCTGCGTTTCGACGCCAGCCTGAAGGCGCTCGCCGGCGAGCGGGTGTTCGTGCGGCTGCGCCAGCTCGCCCGGCTCATCGGCCGCGAGCCGGTGATGGAAACGGCCTGATGCTGCGTCCCTTGTAGGCTATCCTGCATTGGCGTCGGATAGGCCGGCCTCGTGCCGCTTGGCCCGGCGATGGCGTCTGCCCGGCGCACGCGAGTCCCCATTCCGGTATCTACTTTCTCGGGATCGTGCTCGGGTTACGACAGCCGCAATGGCCGCGACACGAGCGGCCGCGAGGGGAAAACGGGAAGGAGGATGCCATGCCGCTTTGGCAGAGATTGCTGATCACCTTGGCGGTCATGCTGGCGACGAGTTATCTCGTCGGCCTGGTCTGGCAGTGGGCGTTCGGCGGCGACATCCCGAGCTACCTCAGCGGTGCCGTCGGCGGTATCACCGCGGTGCCGGCCTGGGAGTTCCTAAAGAGGATTGGCCCGAAATACTGACGCCCGGCGACACGCGGCGATCGCAGGCGAGGCGCGGCCGCGGGGGGAAAGCTTCAGGGGCGCTCTACCGCCACCACGCGGCCTTTCTCGATCGCGAGCGAGAGTCGTCCGCGTTTGAGCGCGAGCGCCTTTTCGCCGAACAGCTCGCGTCGCCAGCCCGACAGAGCCGGCACGTCGGCGTCGTCGTCGGCGGCGATGCGGTCGAGGTCGTCCACGGTGGCGATGACCTTGGCGGCGACTCCGTGCCGCTCGGCGGTCATGCGCAGCAGGACCTTGAGGAGCTCTACCGTCGCCTGTCCGTTGACCGGCGGTCTGGCGCGGTCGAGCGGCGGCAGCGTTTTCGGATCGCGCGCGAGCCCGCGCTTGACCGCCTCGACGATCGC
>JBAUOM010000163.1:0-18334 GCA_049579765.1 Xanthobacteraceae bacterium | reverse complement strand
GTTGTTTACAGGAGAGGCGAGCAGCCGAGGGCGGCCTGCAACCATCCGGAGCATCTAGCGCAGGTTGTACTGCGCTTCGGCTACGGACTCTCCTGGAACGCCTCCTCGCGCTTGCTGCGGATGGCCGGCAGCGCCACCAGCAGGCAGAGGACGAGCGCCGCGATCAGCAGGCCGAGGCTGATCGGCCGCTGCACGAAAATCATCGGGTCGCCGCCGGAAATACGCATGGCGCGGCGCAGGTTCTCCTCCATCAGCGGACCCAGCACGAAGCCGAGGATCATCGGCGCCGGCTCGCATCCCAGCCGCGAGAACACGAAGCCGACCAACCCGAACAGCGCCGCCAGCAGCACGGCGGCGGAGCTGTTACCCACGGTATAGACCCCGATGCCGCAGAACAGCAGGATCGCGAGATAGAGAAAGCGATACGGCACCTTCAACAGCTGAACCCATATGCCGATGAGCGGCAGGTTGATGATCACCAGCATGAGGTTGCCCAGCCACATGCTGGCGATCATTCCCCAGAACATGCCGGGGCGTTCGCTCATGATCTGCGGGCCGGGCTGGATGCCGTGGATGGTGAGCGCGCCGATCATCAGCGCCATCACCGCATTGCCCGGAATACCCAGGGTCAACATGGGGATGAACGAGGTCTGCGCGCCGGCATTGTTGGCCGATTCCGGGCCGGCCACGCCTTCGACCGCGCCGCGGCCGAATTGCGCGGGATGCTTCGAGGAGCGCTTCTCCAGCGCATAGGCGGCGAATGCGCTCAAGGTCGCGCCACCGCCGGGCAGCACGCCGAGGACCGAGCCGAGCGCGGTGCCGCGCAGCACTGCCGGCCAGGCGCGCCGAAAATCCTCGCGCGTCGGCCACAACCGCGTGATCCTCTGCGAGACGAGCGCGCGCTCCTCCTGCGGCTGGGCCAGGTTGGCGATGATCTCGCCGATGCCGAACACGCCGATGGCGAGCGTGGCGACGTCGATCCCGTCGGTCAGCTCGGTGATGCCGAAGGTGAAGCGCGTGCCGCCGGTATTGCCGTCGGTGCCGACGAGACCGACCAGCAGGCCCAGTATGATCATGGCGACCGCCTTGACGACCGAGCCGTGCGCCAGCACGACGGCGGCGATGAGGCCGAGCACCATGAGCGAGAAATATTCCGGCGCGCCGAACGACTGGCCGATCTTGGCCAGGGGCGGCGCGAAGGTCGCGATCAGCAGGGTCGCCACGCAGCCCGCGAAGAAGGAGGCGAGCGCCGCCACCGCCAGCGCGGCGCCGGCGCGTCCCTGCCGCGCCATCTGATGGCCGTCGATGCAGGTGACCACCGAGGAGGTCTCGCCCGGCAGGTTCACCAGAATGGCGGTGGTCGAGCCGCCGTATTGCGCGCCGTAGAAAATGCCGGCGAGCATGATCAGTCCCGACGTGGGCTCGACGTGGAACGTCAGCGGCAACAGCATCGCGATGGTCGCGATCGGGCCGATGCCGGGGAGCACGCCGATCAGCGTCCCGATCAAGGCGCCGGCCAGCGCAAAGAACAGGTTCGCCGGGGTCAGCGCCACGGCGAATCCCACGACGAGATTGTCGAGCAGCTCCATCTACCACTCCGGCCAGACCGGAATGGTGAGGCCCAGCCCGAGGATGAAGATGCCCCAGGAGAGAACGATCAGCACCAGCGCCGCCGCAAGCGTCTCGAAGAGCCGCAGGCTGCGCGTCGCAAGCGCGCCCGCGCCGACCAGCAGCAGGATCGAGACGACGAGCCCCAGTCGCTCGATGCTCAGTCCGAAAATGACCAGGCTTGCCGTGACGAAAACGACCGGCCGCCACGCCGAAACCTCGCTGGACGAAGGCGTGCGCGCGTCTTGCACCTCGCGCGCCGACGAGCCCGGTTCAGGGCGAGTATCCGGCGCGCGCACTATTGAGTGGCCGCGCTGGCCGCTCGCTTCGCTCGCCAGCGCGGCGCGCGCTCCCTGCACCAGGATCACCGCACCGAGCCCGAGCAGCATCCAGCACAACAGCCGCGGCACGTAGCCGGTGCCCATGCGCAACGCGGTGCCAATGGGGTAGCCGCGCGACAACCACAGGCCGAGCAGCGCCACACCGACGAAAAGAAGTCCCGCCAGCACGTCCTTGCGCGCGAGCACCTGCGCGACCGCGGCACGCGAGGTCTCGGGCCGTTCACCGAGCGCCATGTCTCAGCCTCAGCCTGACGGAATAACCGGCAGCAGAAGATACGACTGTTTGTCGCCGCCGGAATAGATCGTGTTCGTGCCGGTGTTGTAGTCGGCATGATAATGCATGTAGGAGGCGCTGCCGACGCCGTCTCGGGGTTGGATATCGAGCCGGATGCGGTGGCCGCGCCTGAACACCATCGAGGTCGGCCAGATCTCGACCGCGACCTCCACGACCTCCCCGGGCGTGAGATAAAGCCGGCGCTGGTGGCGATGATACGGGCGATACGGCAACGACAAGGCGGTATCGAGCTCGCGATGCGAGACGCGCAGCCACCCTTTCGCCACCGGTACGGGAGTGCCCTGCTGGCCGGTCTCCAGCACCTCCTTGCCGTCGGCGTCGATATTGCGGATGGTGAGGAAGAGGTCCATGTCCTCGGTCGAGCTCGACACCCACAACACTGCGGCGAGTGGTCCCGTCACCTCCATGTCGTGCGGGAGCGGTGCGGTCTCGAGCGCCACCCCCATGTCAGGCGGAATGCCGCCGCCCATCACCTGCGAGGAGGCCGCCGAGGTCGAGCCCATCGAGCCGAGGCTGGTGGCTGGGTAGCTGCGCGAGCCCAAGATTTCGGGCTTGGCAGCAACGAGCCCGCCGGCTTTCGGCGCCGGCGACGACAGATCGAAATAGAGCTTGGTCCACTGCGTGCGCTTAAGTGGCCACTCGTGCTCGTAGCGCCATTCGATCTCGTCGTGGCCCCTGCGGATCGCGAGCTTAACCGGCGGCTCGTCCATGACGCCGTTGTCGATGCCCTTGAGCCAGTGGTCGAAGAAGCGCAGCTGATCGCGGCGCCCCTCCTCGGTATAGAAGGGGTGCACGTGCGTGCCGGCGTGAATGCGCAGCTTCTTGTGCAGCGTGGCGGCCCGCATGAAGGCTTCCGTATTGCCGCGCAGATGCAGGCCCATCCCGGACCAGTTGCCGACGCTGAACATCGGCACCGTGATCTTGTCCCATTGCGCCTGCGCGCCGCGCAGGGCGCCGCTGTCGAGGCTGTTGCTCAGCCAGAAATGCAGGGTGTTGACCTGCCACGCGTTGGGCTGATGCCGGGAGGCCCGCCCCACCAGGTGATGCATCAGGTGCGCCGCGTACCAGTTGGGCATGAACAAGCTGAGCAGCCCGCCGTGGAACAGGGCGTCGCGGTAGATGTCGGCGAAGCCTTCCCAGGGAATGATCGCCTTCAGCGACGGCGGTTGATGATTGGCGACGAACCACTGATTGATGGCGTAATAGGAAATGCCGGAGAGCCCGATATTGCCGTTGCACCAGGGCTGCGCCGCCGCCCATTCGATCGCATCGTAGAAATCGATCGACTCCGCGAGCGACCACGGCTCGCACTGCCCGGGCGACTTTCCGCTGCCGCGCCCGTCGACGCGCACGGCGGCGTAGCCTCGCGGCACCCACCATTGCGGATTGACCGTCTCCCAGTTCATCAGCGGGTTCGGCGCTTCCTCCAGCGTATCCGGCGGGACCCACAGCTTGTCCTTCTGATAAGGCCCCAGGTTCAGGATCGCGGGGAAGCGGCCGTCAGCTGCGGGCCGGAACACATCGGCCTTGAGCCGGGCGCCGTCGCGCACCGGCACGTCGATGTCCTTCTCCGCCACGATGCCGTGAAACGGCACGGCGGGAACCGCCTCCATCTTCATCGCTGCCCCTCTCCTCCCCGCACGCGCCCCGATCCGGGCGCGGTCCTCACGAGCTCGTTTCCTTGCGCCGCAGCTTGGCGAAACGCCGAGCGGTCAGCGCGCGAACTGCCGGTAGGCTTGCGCCATGGTGTCTTGCGGCGAAGCACGAACGCTTCGCCGCGATACAGGCGTCAAACGCGGGGACGGCACTCTAGTCGGTCAATTCGATCTTCACCTCGGCGACGTTCTTGCGCCAGGTCGCGAGCTCGCCGTTGAGCCACGATTGCGCCTCCTCCAGCGAGCCGCTCGGCTTGACGGTGACGAGCTGCTTCTTGAACCCCTCCTGCAGCTGCGGCGCGGCCGCGGCGTCGACGATCGCCTTGTAGAGCGTCGCCAGGACCTCCTTGGGCGTATTCGCCGGCGCGAGCATGCTCTGCCAGTGCAAGGTGCCGACGCCCGGATAGCCCGCCTCGGCCAGCGTGGGAATGTCGGGATAGTCCGCCAGCCGCCGCTCCGCGAGCACCGCGATCGGCCGCAGCTTGCCGGCCTTGATCATCGACGCCGAGCTCGCGGCGTTGAGGAACGCGGTTTGCGCGTCGCCGACGACGAGATCGTTGATCATGCCGGCGGCGCCGGTCTTGTTTGGAATGTGCACCATTTCGAGGCCGGCGCGCTTGGAAAAGATCTCCATGTCGAAATGCGGGAAGCTGCCGACGCCGGCGCTGGTGTAGCGGACCTTGCCGGGATTTTTCTTCGCGTAGGCGACCAATTCCGCCACCGACTTGGGTTCGAAATTGTGCGTGGTCGTGATCAGGAAGGAGGGATAGATCGCCAAGCGCGAAACGGACACCACGTCCTTCTCGAAGTTGATGGAGAACTTCTTCTTGAACAGGACCGGCGTGATGGCATTGGTCGAAACGTTGCCGATCATCAGGCTGTAACCGTCCGGCTTTGAGCGGGCCATGTCTTCGATCGCGAGAATGCCGAATGCGCCCGGCTTGCTCTCGACGACGAACTGCTGGCCTAGATTTTGCCGCAGCTGGTCACCGAACAGACGTGCAGTGATGTCGGTGGCGCCGCCAGGGGCGTAAGGCACGATGATCTTCACCGGCTTCGACGGGTACTTGTCCTGCGCCGAAGCGCTGACCGTGCCGAAGGCGAGACAAGCCAGCGCCAGACCCAATCCCACTCGCGTCATCACATCCTCCCTGTTGTATTCGTCCCACGGCCGCCCTTGCGCGGTTGGGCCGGCTCCCACCGATACTAGCCCAGCCGCGCCGGCGGATACAGCCGATCGCCGCACGGCGTTGTCGCCCCACCACCGAATTGTCGTCCCCGCGCAAGCGGGGACCCATAACCACAGCCTCTGGAATATGGGCCCCGGCTTTTCGCGGGGGCGACAGCGCCTCAAGGTGTTGCAGGGCGTCTCTGCAGCTACGTCGCCTTGATTCCGTGCAGGCCGTGCGAGGCGTCCTTGCAGGTGAAGAACACGACATCGGCGTCGGGCGTCGCCTTGCCGCCATGCACGGCGTTGGCAGGGACATAAACCACCGAGCCGGCTTTTGCCTCGATCTCTTTGTCGCCGATCTTTCCCTGGAAGGTGCCCTGCAGGACATAGATCCATTGCTCGTTGGGATGCGAATGCGGCTCGGCGCCGGTCCCGGCGGGCATGCGCATCAGCCCAACGATCATGCGGTCGCCCTCGACGCAGGCACCGTTGGCGGTTGAATAGTCGGGTCCGCCGAGGATGTGGTTCACCTTGGCGAGGTCGAACACGTATTCGCCGTCACCGGCGCGCGCGGCGCCGGGCGTGCGCGCCACTGCTGATTGCTGCGACATTATTGTCCTCCGCTTTCCTCCGATCGCGACTTGCCGAGCGTCAGGCGAACGCGCGCGCCGACGTTTCGTCGTCCGCGTGTAGCAGGGTCCGCGCGCTTCCGCCGAGAATGGCGGATTGCTCGGCAGCCGGGATCGATGAGCCGCGCACCTGCGGCACACCGTCCGGCATCCCCATGTCGAAGGGATAGTCGCTCCCGAGCAGGACGCGGTCGGCGCCCGCATTGCCGACGAGGAATTCGAGCACTTCCTTCGAGTGCACGATCGTATCGAAATAGAACCGCGCAAGCGATTCCGTCGGCGGCTTGGCGAGCTTGCGCTTCGGCTCCGCGCGCACGTTCCAGCCGTGCAGGAAACGCCCGGCCTGGTAGGGAACAAACCCGCCGCCGTGCGCGAGACAGATTCTCAGCGACGGATGGCGTTCGAGCACGCCGCCGAACACCAGGGAGGCGGCAGCGATGGTCGTATCCAGCGGATTGCCGATGAGATTGCCGAGATAATACGACGAAAGCCGATCCGCACCCGCCACATTGATCGGGTGGAGCAGGATGAACGCGCCGAGCTCGGCCGCCGTCGCCCAGACCGGCTCGAGTTCGGGGTCGTCGAGGTTCTTGCCGGCCACGTTCGAGCCGATCTGCACCCCGCGCAGGCCGAGCACCCGCATGGCGTGACGCAGCTCATCCGCGGCAAGTCGCGGCGCCTGCAGCGGCAGCGTGGCGATGGCGAGGAAGCGGTCCGGCTGCGCGCCGACGAGCTTGGCGAGCTGCTCGTTCTGGATGCGGGCGAATGCCGCCGCAAGCTCCGGCGGTTGCGCGTAGAGGAAGGTCTGCGGACAGACCGACAGCACCTGGACGTCGACCTCGGCCGCCGCCATGTCGCGCAGGCGGCGGTCCAAATCCCAGCCGCCGCGTGGGAACTTGCGGTAGACGTGACCGGCAACGTCGAGGGTGCCGAACTCGGCGTCAACCTCGGAGAGCTTCGGCGCCACCTGCGCGGCTTCGCGCTGCAGCAGCCGGATCGTCTCTTCGGTGAGGATGTGAGCGTGAACGTCGATCGTTGGCGTCGTCGCTGTGACCATGGGTGGGTTGCCTGCGAGGAAAGAGGCGATGTCGGCGAGACCGCAACCATAGTGCATCCGGCTCGGCAGATCGAGTAGCCGGTGGCGAACCGGCCGGATCGTGATAGGCTCGCCGGGTACAACGCACGGCGCCAGCGGAACCCGCACCAGATGCTCGATCAGCCCGTCGCCTCGCAACGCGCCCGACTGCACCGCCGCCCTCGGCTCGATTTCCAGGACCATTTGGCCGAGCTCGAGGCGAACGGTCTCCTGGTCCGCATCGAGCGCGCCATCAACAAGGACACCGAGCTGCATCCACTGGTGCGCTGGCAATTCCTCGGCGGCGTGCCGGAGGACAAGCGGCGCGCTTTCCTGTTCACCAATGTGACGGACTCGAAGGGTCGGCGGTACGACATGCCGGTGGTGGTCGGGGCGCTCGCGGCCTCGCCCGAGATCTATGCCGTCGGCATGGGAGCGCCGGTCAAGGACATCGGCGAAGCCTGGATGCGGGCGATCGCCGCTCCGCTTGCGCCCGTGGCGGTCAGTGCCCCGCGCTGCCAGGAGGTCGTGCTCACCGGCGATGATCTCGCGGCGCCGGGCGGGCTCGCCCGGCTGCCGGTGCCGGTCTCGACCCCCGGATTCGATTCCGCGCCGTATCTGACCGCGACGCTCTGCATCACCCGCGATCCCGACAGCGGCGTCCAGAACATGGGCACGTATCGCGCGGCCTTGAAAGCATCCGACAGGCTGGTCGTGCGTATGGTCGCACGCGAGGCGAGCGGGGCCGGCGGCTATCTGCATTGGCTCAAATACCGGCAGCGGCGCGAACCGATGCCGATCGCGATCGTGATCGGCTGCGCGCCCGTGGTCATGTTCACGGGGCCGCAGAAGCTCGCCATCGACATGGACGAGCTCGGCGTGGCCGGGGCGCTTGCCGGGGCTCCGATCGAGGTGGCGAAGGCGGCGACGGTCGATCTCGACGTGCCGGCCTCCGCCGAAATCGTGATCGAGGGACTGATCGACCCCGAGAAGCTCGAGCCGGAAGCGCCGTTCGGCGAGAGCAACGGCTACGTCGCACTCGAGGCCTACAACATGCCGATGCGGGTGACCGCCATCACCCACAAGCGCGCGCCGGTCTTCACATCCATCATCAGCCAAGTCACGCCCAGCGAGTCGAGCGTGATCAAGAAGGTGGCCTACGAACCGCTGTTCCTGAGCCACCTGCGCGAACGGCTCGGGATCAAGGGCGTTCGCCGCGTGGTGATGCACGAGCGGTTGACCAATCTGCGCCCGGTCATCTTCGTCCAGTTCGCGGATGCAACGCCGCGGAGCGAAGTCTGGCGCGCCCTGCACGGCGCCGCCATCCTGCAGTCCAACTGCGGAAAGATCGTCATCGCGGTGAGCGAGGACATCGATCCCACCAGCATGGATGCAGTGCTGTGGTCGCTCGCCTATCGCACCAATCCGATCGAGGATGTGCTGCTCGTGCCGCACCGCGGCGGCGTGCAAGGCGCGCAATACGGGCCCAAGACCGCGGATTCCGGCATGCTGGTCGACGCCACCCGCAAATATCCGATGGCGCCGCTGGCGTTGCCGACGCGCCAGTACATGGAGCACGCCCGCGCGCTGTGGGAGGAGCTCGATCTTTATCCGCTCAACGTCCAGTCGCCCTGGCACGGCTACGGCCTCGGAGATTGGACCGATCGCTGGGAGACGTTCGCGCGCCGCGCCGCCACCGGCGATTGGGAGCTGACCGGCCGCGAGACGCTCGCGCACCAGCGCGGCGGGCTCACGCCGGAAACGCCCGCGCGTTTCGACGACGGGCGCAAGAAATCCTAGATTACTTCGCCCGCCTGGACGCCGACCGCATGAGGGCCCGAGGAAGTCGTATGACGGGCCTTATACGGATGAATATGGGAAATGACGGCGCTCGCTTCGCCCCTGAATTTGTACGGAGTTTGAATTCCGCCCGACAGTGTGGGGCAGAACAGGCGCCCGTTACGCCTTTGGCGGGGCGGTGTAATAGGTGCCGCGGCCGCTGGCCACGAGCTTTCCCTGCGCATCGAAGATCTGCGCCTCGGCGGTGGAAAACCGGCTGCCCATGTGCACGACCTTGCCGCGGATGGTGAGATCCCCGGGCATGGCGGGCGCGTGATAATCGACCCGCAGATCGATGGTGGGCACGCCTCGCCCGGTCTTTTGCACCATGGCCCAGTCGGCGCCGAGATCGAGCAGCGCGGCAAGGACGCCGCCATGGGTGTAGCGCCGCTCCGGGTTGACGACCCATTCGTCCCGCCACGTCGCCGTCAATTCGATCCCGTCGGCGGCGAGGGCAACGACCTTCAGGCCGAGCCATCGATGGTAGGGCGCACGGGCTACGAGTTCTTGCACGCGCTCCAAGGAGAGTTCCTCGCTCATGGCGCGACCACCACCTTGCCGATGACCTCGCGGTCCTGGATCAGACGCAGACCTTCGCGCGCCTGTTCGAGGGGGAGCACTTTGTCGATCACCGGCCGCATCTCGCGTTGGGCGATGAGCTTCATCAGCGCCTGGAGATCGTCGTCGTAGAAGCTGTTCGAGCCGATGATCTTGAGCTCGAAACTCCAGACGTAGCGCAGATCCTCCTTGGGATCGTAGCCTGCGGTGGCGCCGCAGACCAGAAGCCTGCCGCCGCGCTTGAGGCAGCGCAACGACGGGTGCCAGGTTTCACCGCCGGTGAAGTTGATCACCACATCGACGCCGCCGTCATGGCTGCGCCGCTGCGGCTTGCCGTATTTTTCGACTGCCCATTTCGAGAAATCGACCTCTTTGACGTTGAGCACTTCGTCGGCGCCGAGCTCGCTGAGCTTGGCCATCTTCTCCGCGCTGGAGGTGCAGGCGATCACTTCGGCGCCGAGATGCTTGGCGAGGATGACGCAGCCGGTGCCCACGCCCCCGCTGGCGCCGAGAACGAGCACGCGGTCGCCCTTCTTGACCGTGTCGTGGGTAACCAGCATGCGGTGGGCGGTGCCGTAGGCGACCGGCAGCGCCGCAGCCTCATCGAAACTCACCTGCGCGGGCATCGCCACCAGCTGGTCGGCCGCGACCAGGCAATATTGCGCCATGCCGCCGTCGAGCATCTCTCCCATCAGCCCTTTCTTCTTGTTGAGCGGGTTGACCAGCACGCGGTCGCCGACCTTCCAGCCGGCGACGCCTTCTCCGACCTCGGCGATTTCCCCCGCCATGTCGAGACCGACTATGACCGGCAACGGGACCTTGATGCCGGGCATGCCGCGCACGGTGAACACGTCGTGATAGTTGAATGAGGATGCCCGCACCCGGATGACCACGTGCCCCTCGACCGCTGCGGGCATCGGATAGTCGTGCACCACTTCGAGCTCATCGAGCCCGCCGTGCTTGCGCAGGAGCAGCGCCTGCATGGTTTTCTTCCCGTTCACCGGTTGCGTCCCTCGCGCTCTGGATTGTGGTTCGACGCCGGTCTAAGTAGCTTAGGCCGCAACCGCCAACAACCTCCGCCGACAACCTCCCGTCGCCGCCACCGGAGTGCCCCGATGCAGGAGAATTTCCGCCAGTTCCTCGATCGCCTGCGGCAGAACGGCGAGCTCGTCGACCTGCACCAGCCCGTGGACATCCGCCATATCGCGACGCTAGTCGATCAGGCCGACACCGCGCTCTATTTCCACAAGGTCATCGGCTACGAGATGCCGGTGGTGTCCGGCCTCATCCGCTCGCGCGAACGCTCGATCATGGCGCTCGGTTGCGAGAGCTACCGCGAGATCGAGGACAAGCTCACGCGAGCGATCGACCATCCGATCCCGCCGAAATACGTGAAGAGCTCGCCCGCGCGCGAAGTCGTCGTCGCCGGCGACGAGGTCGACCTCTACAGGCTGCCGATCCCGATGTCGTCGGTCTTCGACGGCGGGCCGATGATCACCGCCGGCGTGGTGATCGCACGCGACCCCGAGCTCGGCATCAACAGCGGCATCTACCGCTTCATCGTGAAGGAGAAAAGCCTCACCGGCATCGACATCGTCACGCCGAACAACATGCGCCTATTCGCCCAGCGCGCCTACGAGCAGGGCCGGCCCTTGCCGATCTCGATCAGCATCGGCACCCATCCGATCGAGATCACGGGCTCGGGCTACCGCGCGCCGCTCGGCGTCGACGAGATGGCGATCGCGGGCGGCTTGCGCGGCGCCCCGGTCGAGCTCGCCCCCTGCCAGACCATCGACCTGCCCTACATTGCCGACGCCGAGATCGTACTGGAGGCCGAAATCTTGCCCACCGGGTGGACCTGGCCGGAAGGCCGCTTCGGCGAGTTCACGCGACTGATGGGGGGGCTCCACTGGAACCCGCTGGTGCGCATCAAGGCGATCTCCATGCGCAAGGACGCCATCTACTACAACCTGCACATGCCGTGGGAGAACACCTGGCTCGCCGCGCCCACGCGCTATGCCGCGATCCGCCAGGCGCTCAAGACCGCGGGCGTGCGGGTGAAGGACATCAACGTCACGCTCGGCGGCTGCGCGTTCTGGCACGCGCTGATCTCGATCAAGAAACAGCCGGGCGAGGGCAAGAACGCGCTCTTGGCGGCGCTCTCGGTCATGGACCTCAAGCACGTGGTCGTGGTCGACGACGACATCGACGTGAACGACCCGACCGAGGTCGAGTGGGCGATCGCCACCCGCGTGCAGGGCGACAAGGACGTCATGGTGGTCTCCAATGCGCGCGCCAAGCCGCTCGATCCGAGCCTCCCGCAGGGCTATGGCGTCGTGCCCACCGGCGCCAAGGTGGGCATCGACGCCACCATCCCGGAAGGCATTCCGGCGGAATATTACGAGCGCATCACCTATGCCTATGCCGATCGCGCCAAGATTGCGGACTATGTCGGTGGCAAGGCCGATGAGGCGGGGCTCCCCGGCGACGAGGCCGAGGTTGCCGACCTGGCAGGCAAGATCCTGGAAACCATCGCCAGGACGCCGCTCTACTATACCGACATCGCGGAACGCTTCTCGGCCTATGACTTCCGCACGGTCGCGCGCGCGCTCGGCCACCTGCATGCAACCGAAAAGCTCTGGCAGGACGCGCGCGGGCGGATGTGCCTACGCGGCTCGGAACTGGCGGCCAAACCGCCGCGGCGGTGAGTTCGCGACCGGGGCCTGCTTATCAATTAGGCACATGCCTAATTTCGCGGCAGACGAATTCCTGAGCGCCCGAGATTCGCCCGCGTGCGCGCCGGATCGAATAGCCCCCGCAACGGCTTACCACCCCCTGCCGGCTTGGCACGGCGCTTGCGATTCCGTCGCGGCGGACGGCCCTGAGCCGTCTGTTGCGCGTCAACAGAAGGACATCGCGATGCACACATCTATTGGCGCGGTCGCCAAGCGACCGTTCGGCCGCCGCTTGCTTGCCGCTTCGGCGGGATTGGCGTTCGGCGTGGCGGCGGCTCTTCCCGCCAAGGCGCAAGACACCATCAAGGTCGGTATCCTGCATTCGCTCTCCGGCACCATGGCCATCAGCGAGACCACGCTGAAAGATGTCATGCTCATGTTGATCGAGGAGCAGAACAAGAAAGGCGGCGTGCTGGGCAAGAAGCTCGAAGCCGTCGTGGTCGATCCGGCCTCGAACTGGCCGCTGTTCGCGGAAAAGGCGCGCGAGCTCATCACCAAGGACAAGGTCGCCGTGGTGTTCGGCTGCTGGACCTCGGTGTCGCGCAAGTCGGTCCTGCCGGTATTCAAGGAACTCAACAGCATCCTGTTCTATCCGGTGCAATATGAGGGCGAGGAGAGCGAGCGCAACGTGTTCTATACCGGCGCCGCTCCCAACCAGCAGGCGATCCCGGCCGTCGATTACCTGATGTCGAAGGACGGCGGCGAGGCGAAGCGCTGGGTGCTCGCCGGCACCGACTACGTCTATCCGCGCACGACCAACAAGATCCTCGAGGCCTATCTCAAGCAGAAAGGCGTCGCGGATGCCGACATCATGATCAACTACACGCCGTTCGGCCACTCCGACTGGCAGACCATCGTCTCCGATATCAAGAAATTTGGCTCGGCCGGCAAGAAGACCGCGGTCGTGTCCACCATCAACGGCGACGCCAACGTCCCGTTCTACAAGGAGCTCGGCAACCAGGGCGTCAAGGCGACCGACATTCCGGTGGTTGCCTTCTCCGTGGGCGAGGAAGAGCTCGCCGGCATCGACACCAAGCCGCTGGTCGGCCATCTCGCCGCCTGGAACTACTTCGAGTCCATCAAGTCGCCGATCAACGACAAGTTCATCAAGGACTGGCACACCTTCATCAAGAACCCGAAGCGCGTGACCAATGACCCGATGGAAGCCCACTTCATCGGCTTCAACATGTGGGTGAAGGCGGTCGAGAAAGCGAAGTCGACCGATCCCGACAAGGTGATCGCCGCGTTGCCCGGCATCGAGGCCCCCAACCTCACCGGCGGCACGTCCAAGATGCTGCCCAACCACCACATCACCAAGCCGGTTTTCATCGGCGAAGTGCGCGGGGACGGCCAGTTCGACGTGGTATGGAAGACACCGGGGCTGGTTCCGGGCGACGCCTGGTCCAACTATCTGCCGGGTTCGAAGGACCTCGAGGCGGACTGGGTCACCCTCAAGTGCGGCAACTACAACACCGCGACCAAAAAGTGCGGCGGTGCGTCGTAACGTGGTGTTCGCCGTAACAGCGTAGCGTTGTGTGCGTAGCAAGAATGGAGGCGGCCCCATTTCGAAATTGGGCCGCCTCGCTCCGAGATGCCGGGATTAGCGGGATGCGTGCCTTCTGCGATCGCTTCATCGCGCTCGTGTTCGCGCTCGGCGTCCTTGCGGCCCTGACCACGGCCGCGGGCGCCGGGCCCTACGAGGACGCGCTGCTCCGCTTCACCGCCGACAGCTTCAACGAGACGATCGAGGGAGTCGAGGGCGTTGCAGCGAGCGGCAATCCGCTCGCGGCGCGCGTGATCGGCGCCCTGCAGGAGGGGCGGCTCTTCTTCGGCGCGGAGAGCAAGCGCGTCTTCATTCGCGAACCGTCCGACCGGCTGCTTGACGCCGCCACCGGCCAGCCGGTTGTCGGCGACGGCCCGCCGGACCTCGCGCCGGTGCGCCTCAACAACCGCTTGCGGCGGATCGTCGAGGCGGCGCTCGGCAGCCTGACGTTGATGGCGCCCGAAGCCGACAAGCGCCTCGATGCGGCGCAGGCCGTGCTCAAGTCCAAGGACGCCAATGCGCTGCCGGCGCTCGACCAAGCGATCGCCAAGGAGAGCAACCCGCGCGTGAAACAGGCGTTGATCGAGGCGCGCGCCGCCGTCGTACTCTATCTCGACAATGCGTCGGACGCCGACAAGATCGATGCCGTCGCCGTGATCCGCCAGCGCGGGGATCAGGACGCGATCGCCCTGCTCGGCGGATTGCCGGCGAACACCGCTCCCGCCGTGAAGAAGGCGGCGGCCGACGCCACCGCCTCGATCCAGAGCAGTCTCGCGCTGTGGACCGCCGTGCAAAATACCTGGTACGGGCTCTCGCTCGGCTCGGTGCTGCTGCTGGCCGCCATCGGGCTGGCCATCACCTTCGGAGTGATGGGCGTGATCAATATGGCGCATGGCGAAATGGTCATGCTCGGGGCCTACACCACCTTCGTGGTGCAGGAGGTGATCCGGGCGCGCAATCCGGCGCTGTTCGACTATTCGCTCGCCATCGCCATTCCGCTCGCGTTCCTGTTCGCCGGCTTCGTCGGCATCCTGATCGAACGCGGCATCATCCGCTTTCTCTATGGCCGGCCGCTGGAGACATTGCTCGCCACCTGGGGCCTGTCGCTGATCCTGCAGCAGGCCGTGCGCACCGCCTTCGGCCCGACCAACAAGGATGTCGGCAATCCCTCCTGGATGAGCGGCTCCTTCGATCTCGGGCAGATCACCATCACCTACAACCGGCTGTGGATCATCGTCTTCACCCTTCTCATCTTCGTAGGCTTGCTCGGGCTGCTGCGCTTCACCCGCTTCGGCCTCGAGATGCGGGCGGTGACGCAGAACCGGGCGATGGCGGCGTCGATGGGCATCCGCACCAGCCGCATCGACGCGCTGACCTTCGGGCTCGGGTCGGGCATCGCCGGGCTCGCCGGCGTTGCCCTGTCTCAGATCGACAATGTCAGCCCCAATCTCGGCCAGGGTTACATCATCGACTCCTTCATGGTGGTCGTGTTCGGGGGTGTCGGGAACCTATGGGGCACGCTGGTCGGCGCCTTCACGCTCGGCATCGCCAACAAGTTCCTCGAGCCCTATGCCGGCGCCGTGCTCGGCAAGATCGCCATCCTGGTGCTGATCATCCTGTTCATTCAGAAGCGTCCGCGAGGGCTGTTCGCCTTGAAGGGCCGGGCGGTGGAGGCATGATTGCCGGCCTGGTCCTGCGCTCGCTCGATCGCGGTGCGATCGCCTTCCTCGCGACGCTGGCCGCGATCACCGTCCTCGTGCCGGTGCTCAATCTCTTCGTGCCGGCCTCCTCGCCGTTTTATCTGTCGTCCTATTTCGTCGCCCTGTTCGGCAAGTACCTGTGCTTCGCGCTCTTGGCCCTGTCGATCGACCTGATCTGGGGCTATTGCGGGATTCTCTCGCTCGGCCACGGTGCCTTCTTCGCGCTCGGCGGCTACGCCATGGGCATGTACCTGATGCGCCAGATCGGCACGCGCGGGGTCTATGCCGATCCGGTCCTGCCCGACTTCATGGTGTTCCTGAACTGGCCGGAACTGCCGATCTATTGGTATGGATTTCAGCACTTCGCCTACGCCGCGTTCATGGTCTTGTTCGTGCCGGGCCTGCTCGCCTTCGTGTTCGGTTGGTTCGCCTTTCGCAGCCGCGTCACCGGGGTTTATCTCTCGATCATCACTCAGGCGTTGACCTTTGCGCTGATGCTCGGCTTCTTCCGCAACAATTTCGGATACGGCGGCAATAACGGACTCACCGATTTCAAGGACATTCTCGGCTTCAACGTGCAGGCACCGGGCACCCGGGCGGCGCTGTTCATGATCTCGGCCCTCGCACTCATCCTCGGCTTCGTCATCTGCCGCGTCATCGTCAGCTCCAAGTTCGGCAAGGTGCTGGTTGCCATTCGCGACGCCGAGGCGCGCACCCGCTTTCTCGGCTATCGCGTCGAAGCCTATAAGCTGTTCGTATTCACGCTCTCCGCCTGTATGGCTGGCGTGGCGGGCGCGCTCTACGTGCCGCAGGTCGGTATCATCAATCCGAGCGAATTCTCGCCGGGCAATTCCATCGAGGCGGTGATCTGGGTCGCGGTCGGCGGGCGTGGCACGTTGACCGGCGCGGTGCTCGGGGCCGTGCTCGTGAACTACGGCAAGACCTATTTCACCAGCGGCTTCCTGGCGCCGTACTGGCTGTTCGTGCTCGGCGGGCTTTTCATCGCCGTGACGCTGCTGCTGCCGCGCGGCATCGTGGGCACGATCCACCATTGGTGGGGGCAATGGCGGGAGCGCCGGCCGGGCGCCGGCAACGCGCCCGCTCGCGTCGCCGATGCCTCGCCGCGACCGGCGGAGTGAGCGATGGATCCCCGCACCACCACTGCGCTGCTCTATCTCGATGGGGTGACGGTGTCGTTCGATGGGTTCCGCGCGCTCAACAATCTCGCCTTCACGATCGAACCCGGCGAGATGCGCGCCATCATCGGTCCGAACGGCGCCGGCAAGACCACCATGATGGATGTCGTCACCGGCAAGACCCGTCCCGACACCGGCGACGTCTATTTCGACGGCGGCGCCTACGACCTCTCGCGTCTCGACGAGACCGAGATCGCGTTGCTCGGCATCGGCCGCAAGTTCCAGAAGCCCACCGTGTTCGACATGCACACGGTCGAGGACAATATCGGCCTCGCGTTGAAGGCCGACCGGCGCGCGCGCAAGACGCTGTTCTGGCACGAAACCAGCGAAGAGGCACACCGCATCGATCGCATTCTCGAGATCATCCGCTTGTCGGGCGTGCGCCACCGCGTCGCCGGCTCGCTGGCGCACGGCCAGAAGCAGTGGCTGGAGATCGGCATGCTGCTGGCGCAAGAACCCAAGCTTCTCCTCGTCGACGAGCCGGTCGCCGGCATGACCGACGCCGAGACCCGGCAAACCGCCGAGCTCCTCAAGGAGATCAATCGCGATCGCACCGTAGTGGTCGTCGAGCACGACATGACCTTCGTGCGCGAGCTCGGAGTGAAGGTCACCTGCCTGCACGAAGGCTCGGTTCTGGCGGAGGGCACCATCGACCAGGTCTCGGAGAACGAGCGCGTGGTCGAGGTCTATCTGGGACGCTAGCGCCATGCTGCAGGTGAACGCAATCGACCTCCACTACGGCGCGGCGCAGGCGTTGCGCGCCGTGTCGCTTTCCGCCGAACCCGGCAAGGTGACCTGCGTGCTGGGACGCAACGGCGTCGGCAAGACCAGCCTGCTCGACGCGCTCGCCGGGCAGCATCCGGTCAGTAAGGGCGCCATCACCTTCGATGGGGCGGACATCACCTGGCTCAAGCCGAGCGAGCGGGCGCGACGGGGTGTCGCCTATGTGCCGCAGGGGCGCGAGATCTTTCCACTGCTCACCGTCGAGGAGAACCTCAAGACCGGCTTTGCGCCGCTCAAGCGCGAGGATCGCTCGATCCCCGACGACGTCTTCTCGCTGTTTCCCGTGCTCAACGACATGCTGGGACGGCGCGGCGGCGACCTTTCCGGCGGCCAGCAGCAACAGCTCGCGATCGGACGGGCGCTGGTGATGCGGCCGCGGCTGCTGCTCCTGGACGAGCCGACCGAGGGCATCCAGCCCTCGATCATCAAGGATATCGGGCGCGCCATCGCCTATTTGCGCAATCTGGGAAAGATCGCCGTCGTGCTGGTGGAGCAATATCTCGACTTCGCGCGCGAGCTGGGCGACCATTTCGCGGTCATGGACCGCGGCGCGATTGTCTATTCCTGCACCCGCGACAGCATGGACGAGGCCGCGCTCCGGCGCGCCATGGCGATTTGACCGACCCGCCCGCCCGTCGAGCGCGCATCCGGCCCCCGCATGCATTGAATGGCGCCGTGAGCACGGGTTAGGCTGGAACCGCCGGCTCCGCCAGCGGCGACGACGAAGGGTGAAGCGTGAGCAACGCGTTGGCTGAGGCAGCCGATACATTCGCCGCGAACCGCGCCATCGGACGCGTCGCCCTCGCGGTCGGGGCCAGCGCCGGTGCGACGCGCCGTTCGCGCCTGCGCGAGGAAGGCTCATTGCGCGTGCGATGTCCTGGACCTCCGGCCGCCGAGCTCGAGGCGGTCATCGTCAATACCGCGGGCGGCGTCGCCGGCGGCGACCGCCTCACCTTCGAGTTCGCCGTCGGGCCGGGCGCCCGGCTCGTCGTCACCCCCGCCGCGGCGGAGAAGGTCTACCGTACGCTCGCGCCGGACGCGACCATCGGCGTGAAGCTCAGCGTGGGTACCGGTGCCGCGCTCGCCTGGCTGCCGCAGGAGACCATCCTGTTCGATCGGGCGCGGCTCACGCGCACGATCGACATCGACCTCGCCGAGAACGCGGAGCTGCTGCTGGCGGAAGCGCTCGTGTTCGGCCGATCCGGC